>NZ_BDLR01000001.1:0-73564 GCF_002049395.1 Carboxydocella sp. JDF658
GTATCTCCGTGAGTCCGGTCTGGCACTGCCGGACCGGTCGGGAGTAGTGGGCGCACTGGCACGCCCTGCGGTCAACCTGTTCGTGTGGAGAAAAACCACATCGCCAGGCCGTGAACAGGGGACGTTCAGGCAGGCCGCTTAGGTCTGTTCCGGGCAGCCGCGAATTATAAAACCAACCACTTCTAGAAGGGGAACCCCACCCCTTTTAGGGGTGGGAGGATGTCAGGGTTTTAGATCACTGGCAATTTGCTGGTTTTAAACTGCAGTTATCAGTACAACAATTTGCTGCTGATGATCCCGGATTAGAACCAATCTATCAGGCCGCATTACAACGTGAGTTCGAAAAAGCCATTCAGCTGGTGAAAACCTATCCCCATGTCTATCTCGATACCTCCTGGGTACTGGGTAATCCCAGGGTACAGGTAGCGTTACCTACTCTGGCCCAATTTATGGAAAAATATCCACACCGTTTCTTGTATGGCAGCGATTTTCCCATTATGGAGTATGCACCGCAAGCAGGACTCCAGACCTTGTTAACTTTGGGACTATCGGAAAGTACATTGGATTGTATACTTCGTGAAAATGCCAGACAATTGCTGGAAGAATAAGAGGCCCTTTGCCAGATATATTGACAAAGGGTCTTAATTTTTTGTTTTACACCCCAAAAGGCTTTAATACCCGTTCCAGAATGCCATGGACGGCAGCAATCAGTACCCCGTAGTTGACAATGGGCACCTGGCGACTGCGGGCCTGTTGCAGGCGGTGTAGCATGGAACGCCGGTTTAACATACAGGCACCACAATGGACGATTAATTTAAAATCCTCCAGGTTATCGGGATAGCCCTGCCCGGATGACCAGGTGTACTGCAGTTCTCCGCCTGCCAGCTGATTGAGCCAGCGGGGAATTTTGGCCCTGCCGATATCATCGGGTTGCCGATGATGGGTACAGGCTTCAGCGATCAGCACCCGGTCCCCGGGTTTTAACGCTGAGATCGCCCGTGCACCTGCGGCCAGGGTGGCCAGATCTCCTTTGTAGCGGGCATAGAGGATGGAAAAGCTGGTCAATGGTACATTTTCTGGCACCAGCCGGGAGACCAGGCCAAAGGCCTGGGAATCGGTGACCACCAGGGCCGGGGGCTGCTGGAGATTGGCCAGGGTTTGTTCCAGTTCGAATTCCCGGCAAACATAGGCCATTACCCCATGATCCAGGCAATCCCGCAGTACCTGAACTTGCGGCAGTATCAAGCGGCCTTTGGGAGCAGCGGAGTCAATGGGGACGACCAGTACCACTGTATCACCGGGCTTGACCAGGTCGCCCAGAATAGTTTCCGGCTCCCAGTTTTGCGGGGCCTGCTCGATCATCGCCTGTTTCAGTTCTTCGATTCCGGCGCCGGTACGGCTGCTAACCTTTACCCAGGGGAGGTCGAGGACGGCCCGGGCAGCAGCCAGATCGGGGTCAGCCAGGTCGCTCTTGTTTAGCACGCCGACCAGGGGCAGGTTGTGCTGCCGGCAGAGGGCGGCGATCTCCCGGTCAAAGCTGGTTATCCCGGTAGTAGCATCCACCACCAGCAGGGCCAGATCGGCTTTGGGCAGCACTTCCCGGGTTTTTTGTACCCGCAGCTGGCCCAGTTCCCCTTCATCATCCAGACCGGCGGTATCGATCAGCACTACCGGGCCCAGGGGCAGGATTTCCATGGCTTTGTAGACTGGATCTGTGGTGGTGCCGGGGATAGGGGAGACCAGGGCGATGTCCTGGTTGGTCAGGGCATTGATCAGACTGGATTTACCGGCATTGCGGCGACCGAAAAGGGCAATATGCAGGCGATTGGCACGAGGGGTTTCCAGCATCAGTGTTCCTCCTGTTCATCCCTGGCGCAGATACCGGGGGGGCCGGCGGCCGGCCCGGGCGATCTGCTCCAGTGCATAGTTGAGATTGACGGGATTTTTGTTGCTGTAGATCTGGTAATTACCCCGGTACTGGGGTGGGGTCATAATCAACATAATGGTATTGGCACCGGCGCGCAGAGCCAGTTCCTGGCCGCGGGGATGCAGGGTAGCCATGGCGGTAGTGGCGGGCAGGAAAACATTCTGGCAGACTATCCGGGTCAGGGCCACTACCCGCAGACAGAGGTGCAAATCCCCTGGCGGCTGATCGGCCCAGGGGGTATTGGCTGCCGGTAAAAAGGGGCCGATACCGATCATGTGAATGCCATCATCTTTAAAATGGAGAATATCGGCGGCCAGGTCCATTACTGTCTGCCCGGGAAGGCCCACGATATTGCCGGATCCGCTTAAAAGTCCGGCCTGTTTGATTAACTGCAGATGTCGCCGCCGTTCCCCGTAATCATCATCAGGATGGGCGGCTGCAAACAGACAGGGGGAGCCGCTTTCCAGTTTGAGCAGATAGTTGTTGGCCCCTGCTTCCCGAAATAGCCGGTATTCTTCCGCCCTGCGTTCTCCCAGACTGAGGGTGATGCGCAGGCCGTATCTTTCCTTGATGGTCCGGATGAGACGCAGGATTTTTTCCGTAGTATAATAGGGGTCTTCGCCCGATTGCAGGATCACGGTGCGCAAGCCCAGACGGTAGATTTCATCCACTGTGGCCAGAATTTCCTCTTCGCTCATGCGATAGCGGGGCAGAACTGTATTATCCCGGCGCAGGCCACAGTAGTAACAGTTTTTACGGCAGTAGTTGGAAAACTCGATGGCACCCCGGATATCCACCATGTCGCCTACACATTCCTGGCGGACCAGATCACCGGCGGTAAGCAAAGCCTGTTCTTCCGCTTCATCCTGCACAGCCAGTAAACGGGCCAGCTCCTCCTGACTCAAGGGTTCTTCCCGCTCCAGACGCTGCAGCAATTCCCGGTAATCAGCGGCCAGGGGGTAGGCATAGACTGGTGACCAGTCGATGCGCCGGGGCTGGGTGGAATAAGGATAGATGCCTTCCCACTCAATGGCTTCAGCGGCCAGGATTTTTTCCACTTCGGTCCGGTGGCTGGCAGCAAAGCGGATGACAGTGGTACAGGCTGAACCTATGCCCCGGGGAGTAGGCAGCAGTTCCGTTGCAATTCCCGCTTCCCGCAAGGCGTGGTCTGCTTTCAACATATGCTGGGTGGAGGCACAGACCAGCAGCAATGATGGCTCTGTTCTGGCCTTAGCCATGAATTTTTGCAGGAGACTCATGACTTCACCGCCTTACAGGTACAGATCTTTTTCGCCCTGCTCCAGACGGCGCAAGCGGTCAGCGGTGAGACGGCGAATATCCTCCCGCCGGATGGCTTCCTGCTCTTTAGCCAGGACAGGGGCAGCTGCGTTGCGGGCAGCCTCACTGCCAAAGTGGAGGAGATATTCCTGTAAAGTCAGCAGGGCATTGGGCTGGCAGACATTCTGGATATTACCGCTCTTGGCCAGTTGCATAAAGCGTTCCCCGGTGCGGCCGCTGCGATAGCAGGCGGTGCAAAAACTGGGGATGAACCCCGCCTGGAGGACACAGGTAATCACTTCATCCAGAGTGCGATGATCCTCGATAGCGAACTGTTCTGTCGGGTCGGCAGTCCGGGCCCGTTCCCGGTAACCGCCGGGGGAAGTAGCCGAACCGGCGGAAATCTGGCTAATACCCAGATGCAAGAGTTCATCCCTGAAGGCTGGCGTCTCCCGGGTCGAAAGAATCAGGCCGGTGTAAGGAACAGCCAGGCGCAGAACGGCCACGATTTTCTTGAAATCCCGGTCGGAAACGGGATAGGGCGCAGCCTGGAGCTGTGATCCCGGAGCCGGACGCAGCCGGGGTACAGACAGGGTATGGGGGCCAACCCCATAAGTGCGATCCAGATAATGGGCATGGGCCAGCAGCGCCAGGGTGTCGTACCTGTGGTCATAGAGACCATAGAGGACGCCCATCCCGATATCATCGATACCGGCCTGCAGGGCCCGTTCCGGGGCGCTGATCCGCCAGCGATAATCGGCTTTCGCTCCCGCAGGGTGCATCTGCCTGTAAGTGTCGAGATGATAGGTTTCCTGGAAAAGTTGATAGGTGCCGATTCCGGCCGCTTTCAGGCGGCGGAAGCCCTCCCCATCCAGTGGGGCGATATTGACATTGAGGCGGCGAATATCCGCCTGCTGATAAATGGCTTCAATCACCTGAACGATATAGTCTACAGCGGCCTGGCGGCCATTTTCACCGGCTACCAGCAGCAAGCGCTTGTGGCCCTGGCTTTCCAGGGCTTTCGCTTCAGCCACGGCCTCTTCCACTGTCAGGGTGCGGCGGGCCAAACTGCGGTTGGCTGCCCGAAAGCCGCAGTAGAGGCAATTATTATGGCACTCATTGGTTAGATAAAGGGGGGCGAAGATGACCACCCTTCGCCCGTAAATCCGTTCCTTCACCTGACCGGCGGCCTGGAACAGCTCGGTCAGCAGTTCTTCATCTTCGATTTGCAGAAGCTGAGCCGCTTCGGCCAGAGTCAGGCCCTGCGCAGTTGCTGCTTTGGCCAGAATCTCCCGCACCCGGGGAGCAGAAGGCTTAGCCGCTTCCCTGAGCAGATTTTCCAGATCAGCTTCCGCCAGCCAGGTTGGAATTTGCATAATCATTACCTCCGATTCTGATTTACCTCTGTCTAATATTTTAACACATTAGCGGCGTGGTTGGTACCTGGTATGCAAAAGCTGGTGGCTCTTGTGACTCAAAGGATGGCCCAGAAACTCGGCATACAGCTCCTTGATAGCCGGGTTTTCGTGGGACTTGCGGAACCGGGCCTGAGAGTCGCACTGGTAAATACCCTGGGCCCGCTTTTGCCGCACTTCCCAGGTGGTAGGAATCGGCTGGCCGCCACCACCGATACAGCCGCCGTGACAGGCCATAATTTCGATAAAATGGTATTCCGCTTCGCCTTTTTGCAGGGCGGTCAGCAGCTGTTTGGCATTGGCCAGGCCGTGGGCTACCGCCAGTTTCAGCCTGCGCCCTTTTAGTTCTACTTCCGCTTCCTTAATGCCATTGAAGCCCCGCACTTGCCGGAATTCAATCTCAGCCAGGGGCTGGCCGCTGGTCACTTCTGCCACTGTTCTGAGGGCCGCTTCCATTACCCCGCCGGTGGTGCCGAAAATGACACCGGCACCGGTGGATTGGCCCAGAGGCTGATCAAAATCTTCGTCAGGCAGATTCCTGAGATCCAGACCGGCTTCCCGCAGCATGGCGCCCAGTTCCCGGGTGGTGAGGACGATGTCCACATCCTGGTAGCTGGAGGCCTGCATTTCCGGCCGCTGGATTTCAAACTTCTTGGCGGTACAGGGCATAATGGATACCACCACTATGCTGGCCGGGTCAATCCCGTGTTTGCTGGCATAATAGGTTTTGGCCACCGCCCCGAACATCTGGTGCGGGGATTTGCAGCTGGACAGATGTTTTAGCAAATCGGGGAAGAAATGCTCTATATATTTGACCCAGCCGGGACAGCAGGAAGTGATCAGCGGCAGGGAGCCGCCCTCTTCCAGCCGTTCTAACAGTTCGTGACCTTCTTCCATGATGGTCAGGTCAGCAGCAAAATTGGTATCAAAAACGCGGTCAAAACCAAGGCGGCGCAGAGCGGCCACCAGTTTACCGGTCAGGACAGTGCCGGGTTCATAGCCCAGCTCTTCCCCGATGGAAACCCGCACGGCAGGAGCCACCTGAACCACTACGTGCTTTTCGGGATTGGCCAGGACGGACCAGACCCGGGCAGTTTCATTTTTCTCGGTCAGGGCCCCGGTGGGGCAGACCAGCACACACTGGCCGCAGAAGGTGCAAACTGCCTCATTGAGGTTATCCCCAAAGGCCGGAGTGATATTGGTGTCGAAGCCCCGCTCGGCTGCCTGCAGACAGCCTACCTGCTGCACCTGCTGGCATACTGCCACACAGCGGCGACAGAGGACACACTTGCGGGGATCGCGGACGATAGAGGGGGAGCTGGCATCAACAGGCAGCTGAGTAGTAGCTCCGGTATAGGGAATCTGCCGTACTCCCACTTCCTCGGCCAGTACCCGCAATTCACAGGTACGGTTGCGGGCACAGGTCAAACATTCCTGAGGGTGGTCGGAAATGATCAGCTCCACCGCAGTCCGCCGGGCTTCCCGTACCGCCGGACTTTTGGTATTGACCACCATGCCGGGGCTGACGGGGAGAACACAGGAGGCCTGCAAAGTACGGGCCCCCTGTACCTCTACCAGACAAACCCGGCAGGCCCCGATTTCATTGAGTTCTTTCATATAGCAGAGGGTAGGGATTTTGATGCCCAGCTGGTGGGCCGCCTCCAGCACGGTGGTGCCTGCTGGTACTTCTACCGTTTGTCCATCTATGGTCAATTGCACCATTTCAGTCATTATCTTCACCTCATTACTTCTTGCTGATGGCTCCGAATTTGCATTTGCTGACACAGGCGCCGCATTTGAGGCATTTTTCCTGGTCAATTACAAAGGGTGACTTAACCACACCGCTGATCGCCCCGGCGGGACAGGCTTTGGCACAGAGACTGCAGCCTTTGCAGAGGGTAGGATCAATCACATAGTTCAGTAAGGCCTGACAGACTCCGGCCGGGCATCTCTTTTCCTGGATATGGGCCAGGTACTCATCCCGGAAATGTTTAAGAGTACTGAGTACCGGGTTGGGAGCGGACTGGCCCAGGCCGCAAAGGGAACTGTTCTTGATATTGCGGGCCAGGGTTTCCAGCTTGTCCAGATCTGCCATGGTGCCCTGACCGGAAGTGATCCGCTCCAGAATTTCCAGCATGCGTTTGGTACCAATCCGGCAGGGGGTACATTTGCCACAGGATTCATCGACAGTGAATTCCAGGTAGAAGCGGGCAATGTCCACCATACAGTCAGTTTCATCCATGATAATCAAGCCACCGGAGCCCATCATCGAACCGGCTGCCAGCAGGGAATCGTATTCAATGGGGGTATCCAGATGGCTGGCAGGCAAACACCCGCCGGAAGGTCCCCCGGTCTGGGCGGCTTTGAAAGCCTTACCATTGGGAATTCCGCCCCCGATTTCGAAGATAACCTGGCGCAGGGTAGTGCCCATGGGCACTTCGATCAAACCGGTATTGTTGATTTTGCCGGCGATAGCAAAGACCTTGGTGCCTTTGCTTTTTTCTGTCCCCATGGCGGCATACCAGTCAGCACCATTGAGGATAATCATCGGGATATTGGCATAGGTTTCTACGTTATTGATGAGGGTAGGCTTGCCCCACAAACCCTTGACTGCCGGGAAAGGCGGCCGGGGCCGGGGTTCACCGCGGTGACCTTCAATGGAGGTGAGCAGAGCGGTTTCCTCACCACAGACAAAGGCACCGGCCCCTAAGCGAATATCTACATCAAAATTGAAACCGCTGTTGAAGATGTTTTTGCCCAGCACACCCAGGGCCCGGGCCTGAGCAATGGCAATTTTCAGCCGTTCCACGGCAATGGGATATTCGGCCCGGACATAGATATAACCCTGCTGGGCCCCGATGGCATAACCGGCAATGGCCATGGCTTCCAGCACACTGTGCGGATCCCCTTCCAGGATGGA
The DNA here is from genome assembly GCF_002049395.1 of Carboxydocella sp. JDF658. Classification (NCBI taxonomy): domain Bacteria; kingdom Bacillati; phylum Bacillota; class Clostridia; order Eubacteriales; family Clostridiales Family XVI. Incertae Sedis; genus Carboxydocella; species Carboxydocella sp. JDF658. Next base: position 7,541 of record NZ_BDLR01000001.1, read on the forward strand.
ACGGTCCATAAAGGCCCCGGGGTCGCCTTCATCGGCATTGCAGACGACATACTTGATTTCACCTGGTGCATTCGCGGTAAATTCCCACTTCAGACCGGTGGGAAAACCACCACCACCCCGGCCTCTCAGGCCTGAGGCCTTGACAGTAGCAATAACCTCAGCAGGAGTCAGGCTGGTCAATGCTTTGGCCAGGGCCTGGTAGCCATCACGGGCAATGTATTCATGGATATTTTCCGGGTCAATTTGCCCGCAGTTGCGCAGGGCAATCCGCTTTTGATAGCGGAAGAAATCGATGTCCCGGAATTTCTCGATCACTTCCTCTGCCTCAGGCCCGTGATAAAGCAAACGTTTTACCGGTCGGTCCTGCAGGAGATGGGAATTGACGATTTCAGCGGCATCAGCTGGAGAGACAGAGGTGTAGAAAGTTTCGTCGGGATAGATTACTACAATAGGTCCTAAGCGACAGAAACCGAAACAACCGGTTTTAACCACTTTGGCCTGTTGACTGAGACCGGCCTCAGCCAGACTGCTTTCCAGGGCTTCCGCAACTTTAAGGCTGCCAGATGAGGTACAACCGGTACCGGCACAGACCAGGATGTGCCAGCGATAACCATCAGCAGCAGCCTGACCCTGGCGCAAAGCCAGCTGGGCCAGGGCAGCTTCCTTGAGTTCATTCAGCTGGTTAATACTTAGCATGAATTTGCACCTCCGCTTAACCTGCAATAGCGGGAGAAACCTGACCTTCCCGCTGGCGATATTCTTCCAGGATAGCAGCCAGGTCTTTACTGGTCAGACGGCCATAGACCTGGTCATTGATAGCGATAACAGGAGCCAGACCGCAGGCACCGATACAGCGGGTGGCTTCCAGGGTAAACAAACCGTCAGGGGTGGTCTGACCGACGTCAATGCCCAGTTGCTTTTTCAGCTCTTCCAGGAGCAGGCCGGAACCTTTGACATAACAGGCTGTGCCCAGGCAGACACCGATTTTGTATTTGCCAATAGGCTGGGTGGAGAAATAGGAATAGAAAGTAACAACGCCGTAGACTTCACTGGCCGGGACATTCAGTTCTCTGGCGATATATTCCATGACCTCCCGGGGCAAATAGCCAAACAGCTGCTGGGCGGCATGCAGTACCGGAATCAGGGCCCCTGCTTCCTCCCGGTGTTTGGCGATAATAGCATCCAGTTCCTTGAATCTGGGGTCGGCGCTTTTGCTGCCACACTTACATGTGCATTCAGTCATAGCATATCCCTCTCTTTCCGTGATTGTGTTAGTACAATTTTTGTCCCGGAGGGACAATGTTGGTCCCTAGAATGGTAAAATAAAAAGGATTGTTCGTAACTTCACTTTCACAAACTAATTTTACATATTAGCTGGCCTTGAGACAAGACCAGGACTAAAAGTTGTAATTTTGATAATTATCACAAAAAAAGGAGTTCAACATTTACTGGCGAATGGTATAATTAAACAGGGCGGAGGGATCAGGTATGAACACGGTAGAAGTGACGATTGTCAGAGAAAAATATCGCATAAAAGGGGAGGCCAGTCCGGAGCAGATTGAAAAGGCAGCTGCCCTGCTGGATGAAATGATGCGTTCGATTCTGGCGGGCAATCCTTCTCTGCCTTTACACCAGGTGGCTGTGCTGGCTGCCTTGAATCTGGCCAATGATTACCTGACATTAAAGGAAGAATATGAGAGTCTGGTGAAAATGCTGCCCTGAGGAGGGAGAAAAATGAGCAGGTTATGGAGGTTTTTGCTGGTTCTGTTGCTGGCCGGATTTCCGGTAAAGGCAGTCTGGGCTCTTGCCTTTAATCCGGTACCCTATACAGTGGTCACCGCTCGGCAGAGTTTACCGGCCCAGGTTCGCCAGGAAGCTGAAAAGCTGAAAACAACCCGGGGCTACTGGCTCTATCACAGCAGCCGGGAGACGCTGGTGGTAATTAATCTGGGGCAAAAGCCCTCGGCTGGTTACGGGCTGGAGGTAGCAGGGGTGGAAGAAATCGAAGGAGTGGTCACGGTACGGGTGCGGGAAAAGGTACCGCCTCCTGATGCTGTGACAGCCGCTGTGCTTACCTATCCGCAGCTGATAATCCGGGTTGAACCTCTGGCAGGCTGGCGCTGGCGGATAGTGTCTGAAAGTGGGGTTGAATTCAAGCTGCTGCAAGAAATAAAAGCCCCGCCGGTCTATTATACCGTACAGGGGCAGTATCTGGGACGGCAGGGAGCTATGGCTTTCAAGGCCCGGGTGCAGGGGAAAGTGCTGGTTTTTCGTTACCAGGGTAAGCTCAATTTCCGCAAGGGTAGCCGGATCAGTATTAAATATTACTGGAATGCCAAGAAGGAGCGGCAGGCGGTAGAATTACGGTGTCGCTAGAGACTTATTGCTCTTACTATTTTTCTAAATTAGTGTCTTTACATATAAAATAATCTGTTAATTCTTTTTGGCGTTGTAAAAAATATTTTTTGATCTCTGACCAGGATACCTCCCGAAACAGCCTGGGCATTGGCTCTAATTCTGCATCATCAAAATATCCGAGGGATTTTAAAAAAACCAGTGGCTGAAAGGTTTTAACCGGGTATTTATCCGGATAAGCTTTAAAAATATCTTCGAACTTAATCTGTTCCTTGTCCAAAAAGAATAAGTCCACAAAATCTTTTTTTGTCCCCCGTTGCACTAAAGCAACCAGTTTCATTAAGGCAATATCCTTTAATGATGCTAATTGAATGTTTTTGTAGGTAAGCCCGGTTTCGAGGCGGGGATAGGGATAATAGAGAAAACTTACTTTTACGCCGTAAATAAAACAGTGGAGAGTTCCCGGTCCCTGGCTGGTTAAAAGAAACCCCTCAAAATTGGCCAGTTTTCCGGCAAGTTGAAAAGGGTCAAATTCTTGCTCTGAGAAAAAATCCAGGTCTTCTGACCAACGGTGGCCCAGATAAAGAGCTGCTCCGGTCCCTCCTGCTAAATAAAAGGTTTGTACCAGGGAGTGTCTTGCTAATTGCTCAAGAAGGGTATATCGTTCCTTTGACATGATGTGTTCAAACAAACCACTTCCTCCTTTGGTATACCCAATAGGTTTTGCCACAGAATAGCCGTCCTCCTGGATATATTCCGGCTGTTCCTGACTACTTCTGCAATCTGTTCCCTGGTATAGGTTCGGTAAAGCCAGCGGTTGGCTTCCAGATCTCCGTATTCCAGGATCCGTTCTATAATTTGAAACCAATGGGCGGTTTGGTCTAATGTTTGCACATCATATTCCCAAAAAAATTGATGCAATTCCACGGGTAGCATGGTTTATCACCCTCTGGTTGTATTATACTTCAAGACAATCACTATCTTAATATAATTATACCACGTAATTATATTTGCTAATAATATTTATTTATGCTCCTTTACTGAATGGGCACGTAAGTTGAATAACGTGAAACTACAATAGGATTAACAACCCTACCCCCCGGCCCGCAGGCAGCGCAGGGCCTCATCCAGACGGGCCAGAGCGGTGGGAGGGCCTGTGATGGACAATTGGGTTCTGGGCAAATGGAAACTGCCCAGCTTCTGCGGGGGCAGAGGAGACCAGATCAGAATCAGCTCACCGGACTCAGTCTGCAAAACGAGCTGATTTTCTTTTTCCACCACAACCGTCCAGTAGCAGTGTTGGGCAATTCGATGTAATTCTTCCTGCACTTCAGCTGCAGACAGGCCGAGAATTTTGGTGTTCATCGCCATCCCCCTGTTCTGTTCGAGGTTGATTTCATCATATTATACATCCTCCCTGCAAGTCAATTTGCCCTATACGACATACTGTGGTAAAATATTTCAGGATACCGTATACAGAGGAGGATACAACAGTTGAAGATAGTTATGCAAAAGAGTCTAATTTTAACTAGGTGATGATAGATGTTATTAAGTATGCAAAAAATAAAAGAAATATACTCGATTAGTCGAAGGACACTTATAAACTGGGAAAAAGAAGGGTTAATTACTCCTCTTAGAACTCCAAAGGGTAGGAGAAGGTATAGAAAATAGGTATGATAGAAGAAAAACCAAAACCGACTGTAGTTTTATATGCAAGAGTATCTACAAAAAAGCAGGAAGAGTACCTAAAAAACCAATTCAGGAGACTTAAAGAATATGCCAATTTGCAAGGTTGGTGGTATGAAGTCATATCCGAAATAGCAAGTGGGGTAAATGAAAACAGGAGAGGTTTATTAAAGCTTCTGAACAAAATAAAAAAGGAGAAGTTCAAAAAGTTGTAATAGAGTATCATGATAGACTGGCAAGGTTTGGTTTTGAATATCTTAAATTTTTTATGGAAAGCTTTGGAGTAGAACTTGTAGTTTTGAATGGAAAGGAAAATGAAGAAGATGTAAACAAAGAACTAGCAGAAGACTTAATAGCAATAGTTACCTCATTTGCAGCCAGGATTTACGGGCAAAGAGGTGGCAAAAAGCATGATAACAATCCAAACTAAACTTGTTTTTGACAGTGAAGAAGATAAACAAGAAGTATTAGACCTTATGAGAAGATGGTCATCCTGCGCAAGATTCGCATATAACAGGCTTTTAGAAGGTAAAAACAGAAATACACTAAAAAAAGAACTTCAAGGGATTTTTAATTTAAATTCGAGGTACGTAGATGATGCGATAATGAAGGCAAAAAGCGTTTTAGAGTCTTGCAAAGAAAGGGAAGAGAATCCGACGAAGGTTGTCTTTGGCGGCAGGAGTTTGTTTGATAAGCTCAAGAAACGGCACATAAATGGAAGAGCATATAAGAAGCTAAAACTTGAGTGGCAAGAAAGAAGAAAAGGTAATCTCTACTCAAGGGGAGATAAGAGCAAGAAAGGGAACCTGAATACAAGGATCGAGATAGATGAATATGGTACGAGACTAAGGATAAACGTAGGGGACAGAAAGTATGTATACCCCAAGATACAAGCGGGATGGAAAAAAGGAAGGAGCCGGGAGGAATTACTACAAGCAATAAGCACTTGTGAAGAACCATACTCCGTCGAGCTAAAGCTCAAAAACGGCAAGATATATGCTTACTTTACAATTAGAGAAAACTTCCCGGAAGTTGTGGTGACAAAGGAAAATGGAGTTATAGGCATAGACGTCAACGCATATCCGAACCACATAGCGTGGTCAGAAACAGATGAGAACGGTAAGCTTGTAAGTTATGGCAGAATACCGATGCCTGAACTTACAAGCGGCAATTCAAATAAGAGGGAATATTATAGATGGCAGCATGCTCATGAAGTAGTAAGGTTAGCAGAGGAAAAGAAAAAAGCAATAGCAATCGAAAGATTGGACATAAGAGACAAAGGAAAAAGAGGGGATTTTTCAGGGAGGAAATCAAGGAGGATAAGGCACAGCTTTAGCTACAGGTCACTTTTGGAAAAAATCAAGGTTTTAGCGAAGAGGAAGGGTATACAAGTAATAGAGGTCAATCCTGCCTATACATCTGTGATAGGGATGCTGAAGTATGCACCGCAGTATATGATAAGCAAGGACATAGCAGCTTCGTATGTCGTAGCAAGAAGAGGACTAGGATTAAAAGAGCAAATTCCCGAGGGATATATAGCAATTTTAAAGGATTTAGATGCCAGCGAATTGGAAGAATTAAAAGAGCATGTAAAGAGAACGGTTAAGAACAAACACTTGAAGGAAAGGCAACTAAAGGAGATAGACAGAGTGATAAAAAGCCTTGGGAGTGAGCTGGGGAAGGTACTAATACCTCTGGGTGGAACAAGTATTAGTGCTTGTAGCGCAAGCTATAATCTCTGGCGAGTTCTCAAGGTAGCGGTGGTGACGCCACTCTCCCCTGAGAAAGTTTTAAGAGACGTCTCTGTCCTGAAGAGAGTATTACATTCAGGGCATGTGGGGAGACCTGGCTAAGGGCGCAAGTTCCTGCTTCTTGGGGCAGGGGCTATGGGAGTGCTTAAATACCGCTTGCTGGGAATGAGCACTCTCTGAAAGGGCGGAATACAAATAGCCCAGCCTTCCAGACTTGTGCAGTTTTGCACAGTTTGGATGACCAGGACTATTTAATGAAACTGAAAGAGATCTATCAGCTGGCGGTAGAAATGGGAATGGAAGCTGACCCGCGGGGGAAACAGGCAGTAGAAAGGGATTTGCGCCTGACCCGGAAAAGCTACGAAAAACTGGAAGCGGAAGATAAGGCTTTTTTCGATACCGAGTCCCTGACCAATCCTTACAGTGACACCAGGATTCTCTGGGGGGACCCGGAGAAGGAAGTCAAGCGGATTCTGGTGGGCATTGATATCGAAGCCGGTGAATTATTGCTGGCTGATCGGCTGCGGGAAAAAGGCAAGGAAATCGACCTGGTGCTGGCCCACCATCCGGAGGGGCGGGCTTTTGCGGCCCTGCATCAGGTCATGCATATCCAGTCCGACCTCCTCTATCAGTGGGGGGTGCCGGTTAATATCGCTGAAAGCATTATGGCTGGACGTATCAAGGAAGTCATGCGCAATATCATGCCCTATAACCACCAGCGGCCGGTGGATGTGGCCCGTTTGCTGGAAATCCCCCTGATGTGCTGTCATACTCCTACGGATAACCTGGTAACTTCCTGGCTGCAAAAATATCTGGACGAGAAACAGCCGGAAACCATTGCCGATTTGTTGAAAGTACTGAAAACCATCCCCGAATATGCCGAAGCAGCCCGGCAGGGGGCAGGCCCTACCATTTTTGTCGGGGATGAATCCCGCCGCTGTGGTAGGATTTTCGTGGACATGACCGGTGGTACCGGTGGTTCGGAGGATGCCTATGATGAATGGTCCAAAGCCGGCGTAGGCACTCTGGTGGGCATGCATATCAGCGAAAAACACCGGGAGCGGGCAGAAAAAGCCCGTGTCAATGTAGTGATCGCCGGCCACATTGCCAGTGACTCCCTGGGCATGAACCTTTTCCTGGACCGGCTGGAAGCGGCGGGGATTGAAATCATTCCCTGCTCTGGCCTGATTCGGGTCAAGCGCTAACCGTTTAGGACAGGACACCTTCAGCCATACTATGGCTGGAGGTGTATTTTTATGGAAACCAAGTTGAAGCCAGCTGGCCATTAGGATAGAATAGAATTGTTTAAGTGATAAGGTGGAGGTAATTGCTGTGAAACTACCCGAATTGCTGGCCCCGGTAGGTTCCTGGGAGGCACTGGAAGCGGCGGTGGCCAATGGGGCTGATGCCGTTTACCTGGGGGGCAAAAACTTCAGTGCCCGCCAGTATGCCGCCAATTTTGACCGCCAGGAACTGGGGGAAGCGCTGGATTTTGCCCACTTGCGCGGAGTGAAGGTATTTGTTGCCGTTAATACCCTGGTAGCAGACCAGGAGCTGCCGGAAGCTCTGGATTACCTGGGTTTTCTCTATGAGCGAGGAGCAGATGCGGTTATACTGCAGGACCTGGGGCTGGCGGCCCTGGCCCGTAAATATCTCCCTGATCTGGAGTTGCATGCTTCTACCCAGATGACTATTCACAATGCAGCAGGAGTCAGGCAGCTGGAAGAACTGGGCTTTCAGCGGGTGGTGCTGGCCCGGGAAGTCAGCTGGGAAAATATGAAACGGATTCGGGCCCGGACCAGGGCCGAACTGGAAGTTTTTGTCCATGGTGCCCTGTGTATTTGCTATTCCGGCCAGTGTTTGATGTCTTCCCTGATTGGCGGCCGCAGTGGCAATCGGGGCCGCTGTGCCCAGCCCTGCCGCTTGCAATATACCCTCGTGGATCAGCAGGGACGGGAGTTAACCGCTGAGGAAGTGGGTAAACATCTGCTCAGTCCCCGGGATTTGAATCTGGTGGAAGATTTGCCCCGTTTAGTCGAAGCAGGGATTAATTCTCTCAAAATTGAAGGTCGAATGAAACGGCCGGAATATGTCGCTACTGTAGTGCGGGTTTATCGCCAGGCTCTGGACCGCCTGGCGGCCGGGGCCTTCCAGGTAACAGCTGAGGAGAAAAAAGATCTGGCCCAGATTTTTAACCGGGATTTCACCCGCGGCTATTTTGCCGGCAATCCCGGGGCAGAACTGATGAGTTATAAACGGCCCAATAACCGGGGCCTGAAAATCGGCCGGGTGTCCCGGGTGGATCGGGCCAAACGCCGGTTTGAGCTGGTCCTGGAGGAACCCCTGCGGGTAGGGGACGGTCTGGAAATCTGGGTCAAAATAGGCGGACGGCTGGGGCTGACCAGTCCGGTGGCGGCAGCTGCCGGGGGAAAGGTCTGGTTGCCTAGTCCAGGTCAGGTTAGTATGGGTGACCGGGTCTTTAAGACCCTGGATATAGATTTGATGGAACGAGCCAGTAAGAAGATAGAGCCCCTGCCGGTAACGGTAAAGGTCGAGGGGTCAGTGGGACAGCCGTTACACCTGGTCTATCTGGATGAACAGGGGAACCGGGGGGAAGCCTGGACAGCGGAACCAGCCCAGCAGGCCCGGAAGCGACCCCTTACTGAGGAGGTTTTGTGGCAGCAGCTGGGGCGGCTGGGCAACACCCCCTATCAGCTGGTAGGGCTGGAGGCCCGGCTGCAAGGGGAGTGTATGGTGCCTCTCAGCTTGCTCAATGAGGCTCGCCGCCAGGCTATATCTCGCTTGACGGCAGCACGGCTTAAACCCTGGGCCAGACCGGCAGCACCGGCAGCGGACTGGCAGCCTTTACCCCGGCAAGAGAGCCGCAACCAGGGCAGACCCCTGCTCACCGTCCAGGTAGCCAGCTGGTCAGGGGCGGAAGCGGCCCTGGTCGCCGGGGCGGACCTGGTCTATCTGGGTGCAGAATGGTGGCGGCACCAGCGGGAAAAAGCGGATTGGGCGCAACTGCCCGGAACGGAGCGGCTCTGGCTGGCTACTCCCCGCATCCTGCAGGAGGAAGAATGGCAGGGGTATATTCCCTGGCTGGAGCAGATCTTGCAACAACGGCCCCCTGCCGGTTTGCTGGTCAGCAACCTGGGCTTGCTCCACTGGTTGCGGGCCCAGGGCTACCAGGGCGAATTAGTAGCAGACTGGCCCTTAAATGCCTTTAATCAAGTCACAGTCCAGATCTTGCAGCAGCTGGGAGCCAGCCGCATCACCCTTTCCCCGGAACTGACGGGGGAACAGGTAATGGAGCTGGCGGCCACGGGCTTGCCGCTGGAGGTCCTGGTTCACGGCCATATTACCATGATGGTTTCCGAATATTGTGCAGTGGGCAGTTTGCTGGGGGGACGGCGGCCCGGCAAAAAGTGTTCCCAGCCCTGTCGCCAGGGAACTTACGGGCTGAAAGACCGCCTCAATCTGGTGTTCCCCTTGCGCATGGACCAGTTCTGTCACATGCATGTTTTTAATCCCAGGGAACTGGCTTTGCTGGATGAATTGCCCCTTCCCGGCCTGTCCGGGCTCAAAGCCCTGCGGCTGGATTTGCGTTTAGCAGATTCCGAGAAAATCCGGCAGGTGGTGGCGGTTTACCGGCAGGCTCTGGCCGGAAAAATGCTGCCTCAGGCCCGGGAACTCCTGCAAAAACTCAGTCCGGGCGGTTTGACCAAAGGCCACTGGTACCGGGGGGTATTGCAGGTGGAAGAGGAGGAAAAGGAGTAAGACAATGAACAATCGCACTCTGGAAAAACTGGAATACAGCAAAATCATCGCCCAGCTGGCCGATTGCACCATGAGCAACCTGGGCCGGGAGCTGGCGGAAAACCTGTTACCCACTACCGAGGAGGCGGAAATTCGCCGCCGCCAGCAGGAGACTCAGGAAGCCCGGGAATTGTTGCGCGTGTATCCCGATCTGCCCTGGTCCGGTTTAAAAGACCCGCGTCAGGCTGTGGGCCGGGCCAAACGGGGCGCGGTGCTGGCTCCGGAGGAACTGCTGGCTGTTGCAGACAGCATGCGGGCCAGCCGCCGCTTGAAGCGCTTTTTTGCAGAACTGAAGGAACATTATCCGCTGCTCCAGGAATATGCCGCTAACCTGGCCAGCTTTAAACCGGTCGAGGATGCCATTTACCGCGCGATTTTACCGGGCGGGGAAGTGGCCGATGAAGCTTCTCCCCGGCTGGCTGCCCTGCGGCGGCAGATTCGCAGCCATAGTGTCCGGGTGAAGGAAAAACTGGAACAGATTATCCGTTCCCCGGAATGGCAGAAAATGCTGCAGGACCCCATTGTCACCCAGCGGGGGGACCGCTATGTGGTGCCGGTGAAAAATGAATATCGCGGCCAGTTCCCCGGTCTGATCCATGACCAGTCAGGCAGCGGGGCGACCCTGTTTATTGAACCCATGGCCGTGGTGGAAATCAATAATGATCTGAAAAGGCTGAAGGCGGAAGAGGAAGAGGAAATTGAACGCATTCTGCAGGAACTGACGGCCCGGGTGGTGGCGGAAATTGACCAGCTGGAACTGGCGGTGGAGGCCCTGGCCCATCTGGATTTTGCCCTGGCCAAAGGGACTTTGAGCCAGCGCTGGGATGGCGTAGGGCCAAAACTGAACCGGGATGGCTATATTTACATTAAAGGCGGGCGCCATCCTTTAATCAAAGGCCGGGTAGTGCCGGTTACCATCTGGCTGGGCCGGGATTTCACCACCCTGATTATCACCGGGCCCAATACCGGCGGTAAAACTGTGACTCTAAAGACAGTAGGCCTGTTTGTGATTCTGGCTCAGGCGGGCTTGCATCTGCCCGCTGAGCTGGGAACGGAAATTGGCCTCTATCAGCAGATTTTTTGCGATATCGGGGATGAGCAAAGCATCGAACAATCCCTCTCCACATTTTCTTCCCATATGACCAATATCATCTCCATTCTGGCCGAGGCTGACCGGGATAGTTTGGTTTTGCTGGATGAGTTGGGGGCAGGTACCGATCCAGCGGAAGGAGCGGCTCTGGCCCAGGCCATTCTGGAAGAGCTGCATCGGCGGGGAGCCAAAACCATCGCTACTACCCACTACAGCCAGCTCAAAACCTTTGCCTTCAGCCAGCCAGGGATTGAAAATGCCAGTGTGGAGTTTGATGTCAATACCCTGCAGCCTACTTACCGTTTGCTCATCGGTCAGCCGGGGAGTTCCAATGCCCTGCAAATTGCCGCCCGGCTGGGGCTGGCTCCGGAGCTGGTGGAACGGGCCCGTTCCTTTATGAGCAAGGCGGAAACGGAAATGGCCGATCTGATCCAGAGCCTGGAGGCCAGCCAGCGGGCAGCAGAAGCGGAACGCCAGGAAGCCGAGCGGTTGCGCCGGGAAAGCGAGCGCCTGCGGCAGGAGTATGCGCAGCTCAAGGAAAAACTGGAGGCTCAGCGGGAACGGATTCTGGCCAGAGCCCGGGAAGAGGCCTGGGCGGAGGTGAAAAAGGCCCGCCAGGAGGCGGAAAATATCGTGGCAGAGCTGAAGGCCCGACTGGCAGAGGCGCCTTCGGCCCAGACCTTGCAAGCAGCCTATGATGCCCGTTCCCGTTTACGCAAATTGCAAGCGGACAAGGCTGTCACCCCGACAACCCCGTCTGTTGCTGCCGGAGGCAGACCACCGCGGGAGCTGGAAGTGGGGGACCGGGTCAAGGTCTTGAGTTTAAACCAGGAAGGCACTGTGGTCGGTGGGATAAAACCCGGTGTTAGTGCCGTAGTTCAGGTAGGAGCCCTGAAAATGACGGTACGCTGGGAGGATCTGCGCTTGCGGGCCGGTTCTGATCCGGAAGCGGGGCAAGTGCAGGGGGCAGGCAGCCTCATGTCGGCCAAAACCGCTGCTATCAAGCGGGAACTGGATTTAAGGGGCATGACGGTCGATGAGGCTCTTTATGAACTGGAAAAATATCTGGATAACGCCCTGGTGGCCGGACTGAACCAGGTCTATGTCATCCATGGCAAAGGGACAGGGGCTTTGCGCAAAGCCATCACCCAGGCGTTAAAAGAACATCCACGGGTAAAAAATTACCGTCACGGTGCAGCCAATGAGGGCGGCATCGGCGTGACGGTAGTCGAGTTATAATTTCCTATTCCCGGTCCCTTCCGGCCATTTTACCCAGCATGTAAACCAGGGGAATAGTGGCCAGATGCAGGGCCCAGAAGCCGGCATTGGGAAAATCGAAGGTATCTTTTTCACGGCGGCGACCAAACAAAAGGTGCATAGTTTTTAACCTCCTTTGCCGGTTTGTTATTAGTTTATCCCCTTTGAACTGAAAAAAACGCGTTAAAAAATGTTATTGACCCTGTACCGTAGTACAGGGTTTATACTTTATCCAGGGGGTGATAATAAGATGAAATATCGTATTAGTGAACTGGCTGTTAAATGTAATGTCAATAAAGAAACTATCAGGTATTATGAGAGAAAAGGATTAATCAAAGAAACTTTACGAACAGATTCTGGGTATCGAATGTACTCGGAAGAGACTGTAAAGCGTATATTTTTTATTAAACGCATGCAGGAACTAGGGTTTTCTCTGGGTGAAATTCATAACTTACTAAAGGTTATAGATGAAGGTGAAATTCGATGTAAGGATATGTATAATTTTATTTCTCAAAAAATAGATGAAGTTCAACAACGAATAAAAGATTTAAGACGGATTGAAAAAATATTGAACGAATTGAAAGAACGCTGTCCCAATAAGGAAGAGCTACAAGAATGTCCAATCCTTGAAACTTTAAAAGATGATTGAACTTAAAGCTGTTGAGGATGACAACTGATTTTGATCTTTCCGAGAAATTACGTATACGGGAAAGGAGGGTAGAAACATGCTGAGGAAACGGTATATGTTGCGGCCGGTAGCTCACTGTAAAGGTGGCTGCTGACTTAAGGTCCTGGGCATGACCTAAAACTGCCCATTTTAATTGCAATTGAAAAGGGGGTTAGGCCATGGTCGGATGTGGACAAGCCTGTTGTAGCCAGGAAGGTTGCGGAGAAAAGAATCAAATTCCCCGCTGCCCTATCTGTGGAAATGAGGGGCAGCCCGTAAGCCCCCGTACTTTACGCAATCTGCTCAAAACCGGACTAATCGAACAGATTGTGGAGGAAGACTATCATCTCTGTCAGAATCCGGAATGCCAGGTGGTTTATTTTCACCGGGAGCTGGGTCAGATTTTTGGCCGGGATGCCCTGACAGTCAAGGTCTGGTGGAAGGACCCGGGGCTGGATGTTCCCCTCTGTTATTGCAAAGGGGTGACCAGAGGGCAGATCAGGGAAGCCTGGGAACAGGGGGCCAGAACTTTTGCTGAAATCGTCAAGGCTACCGGAGCCATGGGTGGCAGGCGCTGTGAATACGAAAACCCGGCGGGACGCTGCTGCAGTTCGGCGATTCAGGCATATCTTCAGGAACTGGAGGGAAATATTAACTTCGGCTAAAACGGGCCGAAGTTTTTTTCTGCTCTTGACAAGACCAGAACAATCAATTACAATCAAAAATAAGCAGAAACAATCAAAAACAATCAACAAATGAGCAAAATCAGGCAATCACTGGGGGGCTGGCAGGTGTTTGGGGAGGAACGCAAACAACTGATTCTGGACTATGTCAACAAGCATGGTCGTGCATCAGTACAGGAGCTCAGTAACTTTTTGCAGGTTTCGGAGTCCACTATCCGCCGGGATTTGAAAGAACTGGAAGAAGCCAAACTGTTAAACCGGACCCATGGTGGAGCCATTTCGTTGCAGGCAGTTAATTTTGAACCCACTTACTGGGAAAAAGAAGACAGGTTTAAAAGTGAAAAAGAAGCCATTGCCCGTGAAGCAGTTAAGCTGATTGAAAATGGCGATACCATTTTACTGGATTCCGGCACAACCACCTTTCATCTGGTACAGCAGCTTAAAACCTTCAATCACCTGACAGTGGTCACCAATTCCCTGCTCTTTGCCCAGGAATTACAGGGTAATCCCGGTATCGAGGTACTGGTGACCGGAGGCAGTCTGCGCCGGGAGACGCTGGCCCTGGTCGGGCCCATAACCGAACGGGCCCTGGAGCAGGTACGGGTGGACAAGGTTTTTATCGCTACCAATGGGCTGGATTTAGAAAAAGGTTTAACCACTCCCAATCTGCTGGAAGCGGCAGTAAAAAGCAAAATGATTGCAGCGGCTACCCAGGTAATTCTGCTGGCTGACCACAGTAAAATCGGTCGCATTTCTTTTGCCAGATTTGCCGGTCTGGCCGATATTGATCACTGCATCATGGATGCTGCTGCTCCCGTTGAGGTGGTGATGGCTTTGAAGAAAAAAGGAGTTCAGGTTCATCTTGCACAGCCATAGGAGGAAACAAAATGAATTCAGCTGCAGTAGTCACGGTAACTTTAAACCCGGCTCTGGATAAGACGGTAACTGTCGAAGGCTTTACCGCAGGAAGCTTAAACCGGGTTCAGGAGGTACGGCTGGACCCCGGGGGCAAAGGGATAAATGTGGCCAGGGTACTGAATAATTTCGGGGTAAGCGTACTGGCTACCGGGTTCATTGCTGGAATGCAGGGTAAACTGCTGTTAAAGGCTCTGGAGGATGAAGGGATAACGACTGCTTTTGTCAGCGTACCGGGGGAAACCCGCACCAACCTGAAAGTGGTTGATCTTGCCACCAGACAAACTACGGAAATCAATGAACCTGGATTTGTAGTGGATTCTGCTCGTATGCAAACGTTTTACCAGCTGCTTGATTCAGTTCTGGAACAGACGGCTTACCTGATTCTGGGCGGTAGTTTACCCCAGGGAGCTGCTGCTGATACTTATCGGGAACTGATCGGCAGAGCAAAAGCAAAGGGGGTGAAAGTAGTCCTGGATGCCGATGGAGAGGCCCTGCGCGCTGGTCTTGCCGCTCAGCCCTTTGCGGTCAAGCCCAACCTGGCAGAACTGGAAAATCTGCTGGGCCGTTCATTGCAAGATACGGAAGCTATCATCGCTGCAGGCCGTCAACTACTGGAACAAGGAGTGGAGCTGGCGGTAATCTCCAGGGGCAGTAAGGGGGCGGTAGTGTTAAACCGGGAGGAAGTGATCGTAACCGAGCCCTTTCCCATAGTGCCGCAGAGTACAGTGGGAGCCGGGGATACCATGGTGGCAGCTCTGGTCTATGCTTTGTTGCAACAAAAGCCTCTGGCTGAAACTGCAGCCTGGGCCACAGCAGCAGGCACCATTGCAGCTTCCAAAGCGGGAACCCAGGTCTGTACCCGGGAAGAAGTGGAGGCCAATCTGGCCCGAGTCAAGGTTATCAATTGGAGATGAGCTATATAGCAAGAGGGGGAGGAAATTTTATGAAAAAGATTTTAGCCGTTACTGCTTGTCCGACCGGGATT
Source organism: Carboxydocella sp. JDF658 (assembly GCF_002049395.1). Lineage (NCBI taxonomy): Bacteria > Bacillati > Bacillota > Clostridia > Eubacteriales > Clostridiales Family XVI. Incertae Sedis > Carboxydocella > Carboxydocella sp. JDF658. The sequence goes on from NZ_BDLR01000001.1 coordinate 22,752, forward strand.
GCCCACACCTACATGGCAGCAGAAGCATTGATTAAAGCAGCTAAGGAAAAAAACATCGACCTGAAAGTAGAGACCAGAGGAGCAGTGGGAGTGGAAAATGCGCTTACTCCTCAGGAAATTGCCGACGCTCATGCCATTATTGTTGCTGCTGATACCGATGTCGATGAAGGCCGTTTTGCCGGCAAGCCGGTTGTCAAAGCCTCAGTTGGTGAAGCTATCAAGAACCCGGGAAGACTGCTGGACGAGGCCCTTAACAAAAAGGCGGCTGCCAGCGCTTATGTAGCTCAGGTAGAGCAAATCAAGGAAGAAAGAAGCAAACAGCGGACTGGCGCCTATAAGCACCTGATGAATGGGGTTTCCTATATGATTCCTCTTGTCGTAGCCGGTGGTTTGTTGATTGCCCTCTCCTTCGTTTTTGGCATCAAGGCTTTCGAACAAAAAGGGACTCTGGCGGCAGCCCTGATGGATATCGGCGGCGGTTCTGCCTTTGCTCTGATGGTGCCTGTACTGTCCGGCTTTATCGCTTTTTCCATTGCTGAAAAGCCCGGTCTGGCTCCTGGTCTGGTAGGCGGTATGCTGGCTTCTAAGATCGGTGCCGGTTTCCTGGGGGGTATCGCTGCCGGTTTCCTGGCCGGTTATGTAGCGAAATGGCTAAAGGATAACATTAAGTTGCCCAAAAATCTGGAAGGCCTTAAACCTGTACTCATCATACCTCTTTTTGCTACCTTGATTGTAGGCCTGCTGATGATTTATGTAATTGGTACTCCGATTAAAACTATCATGGATGCGATGACTGCCTGGTTGAAGAGCTTGAGTGCCGGCAATGCCGTGCTGCTGGGCCTGATTCTGGGCGCGATGATGGCTTTTGATATGGGTGGTCCGGTCAACAAAGCCGCTTATACTTTTGCTGTCGGTTTGCTGGGCAGTGATGTTTATGGGCCCATGGCAGCAGTCATGGCGGCCGGGATGACTCCGCCCCTGGGTCTCTGGCTGGCTACATTGCTGGCTCCTCACAAATACACCGAGGAAGAAAGAGAAGCTGGTAAAGCAGCCGCAGTCCTGGGGATTTCATTCATCACCGAGGGAGCCATTCCCTTTGCTGCCGCTGATCCCCTCAAGGTAATTCCTTCTATCATGATTGGTTCAGCTGTAACCGGTGCTCTTTCCATGGCCTTTGGCTGTACCTTGCGGGCACCCCACGGCGGTATTTTCGTACTCCCCATTCCCAATGCGGTAGGCAATTTGCCGATGTATGCGCTGGCCATTGTCATAGGTACTGTTGTTACCGCTTTACTGGTCAACCTGTTGAAAAAGCAAAAATAAGTTGTTAACAGGGCATAATGGGATAAGGGGCAGGTTTTCCTGTTCCTTATCCCAACCATTTGAGGAGGAAATAACCATGAATCTGAGCAATATGCTGAATGAAAACACGACTTTGTTGGACCTGACAGTTAACAGCAAGGAAGAATGCATGGAAAAAATGGCAGCGGCTCTTGCTGCAGCCGGATTTGTTTCAGACCTTGACCAGTATCTGCATGCTGTAAAAAGACGGGAAGAAACCGGTACTACCGGGATTGGATTCGGAGTGGCTATCCCCCATGGAAAATCGGCAGCAGTTAAAGCTCCCGGACTGGCTTTTGCCCGCCTGGCTCAGCCGGTAGACTGGCAGGCTATGGATGGACAACCCGTAACTTCTGTGTTTATGATAGCTGTACCGGAACAACAGGTAGGAAATGAGCATTTGCAAATATTGATCGCCATTTCCCGCAAACTGATGCATGAAGATTTCCGGCAAAAATTGCACACCGTAGCTTCTGCTGAAGAACTGGTCAACCTGCTACAAAATCTGTAGTTTGGAGGTAATAACTATGTATGCACGCGAAGTGGAACTTCAAAACGCCTCCGGTCTCCATGTCAGACCGGCCCAGTTGTTGATTGAAACAGCCGGTCGCTTTACCTCCCGGATTACTGTTAAAACCGCCAGTGGTCATCAGGCTGATGCCAGGAGCATTCTCGGGGTGATGGCTCTGGGCCTGAGCAAAGGGGATAAAATTACCATAGAAGCTGAAGGTGATGATGAACAGGCGGCAGTAGAAGCCCTGGTTCAATTAATAGAAAGCAAGTTTGGTGAGGAATAATGGCAGAAAAACGCATTTATGGGCTGGGGGTTTCAGCCGGTATCGGCCTGGGCCCGGCGTTTCTTTACCGGCCGCACCTCAGTCAGCAACAGCCTCAACTGACTGAGGTACAGGATATTGCCGGGGAATTGGCGCGACTGCAGGCAGCGAAAGAGCAGTGTGAAGCTGATTTGCACAAATTGGTGGACTATACCCGGGAAACACTGGGGGAAGAAAAATCCACCATTATTAAAGGCCAGATTAGCTTTTTACTCGACCCTGGTTTTTATCCGGAAATGATAAAACGGGTGGAGACCCGTTCTTATCCGGCCGAAAGAGCTGTTCAGGAAGTAACTGAAGAGTTTGCCCGCATCTTCGAACAGATGCCCAACGAATACCTGCGGGAAAGGGCGGCGGATATCCGGGATGTGGGGCGGAGGCTGTTAACTCTCTTGCAGGGAGGGCAGCAGCTGAGCTTAGCTGAGCTTGACCGGGAAGTGATTATAGTCGCTGACGACCTGACTCCTTCTGATACTGTTCAGCTAAACCGGAACCTGGTCAAGGGGATTGTCACCAGAGTGGGGGGCAAGACTTCCCATACCGCCATTCTGGCCCGTTCCCTGGGGATACCGGCTATTCTGGGAGTTGGAGCCGAAATTGAAAGCATCAATCACAGCGATAACCTTTTGATTGATGGACAGGCAGGTTTGTGTATAATCAATCCTGAACAGGCTACACTGACAGAATATCAGGAGAAGGCAGCAGCAGAGCAGTTACGTTTGCAGGAACTGCAGGCTTTTGCCCACAGGCCTGCCTGTACAGTAGATGGCAAATGCTTTGAGATTGTGGCCAATATCGGCACTCCGGAAGAGGCAGAACTGGCTCTGGAACAGGGAGCAGAAGGAATTGGCCTTTACCGTACTGAATTTCTCTTTATGCACCGGGAACAAATGCCTGATGAAGAAGAGCAGTTCCAGGCTTATCGCCGGGTAGCTGAAATCATGGGCGAACGCCCGGTAATTATCCGGACTCTGGATATTGGCGGGGACAAGGAATTACCCTACCTGGAGCTGGAAAAAGAAATGAACCCCTTCCTTGGTTACCGGGCAATCCGCATTGGCTTGAATCAGCCCCAGCTCCTTAAAACGCAGTTGCGGGCCATTTTAAGGGCCAGTGTTTATGGCAATATCAAGATTATGTTCCCCATGATCTCCAGTCTGGAGGAATGGCGGGAGGCCAGACGGATTTATCAGGAAGCCGAAGCTGATTTGAAACAGGAAGGGAAAGAATTCAAAGCTGGCCTGGAGCTGGGTATTATGGTGGAAGTACCTTCTGCCGCTGTGCTGGCTGCCAGGTTTGCAAAAGAAGTGGATTTCTTCAGCATCGGGACCAATGATCTGGTGCAATACACCATTGCCGTTGACCGGATGAATGAAAAAGTCGCCTATCTCTATGACTATTTCCATCCGGCTGTGCTGGGCTTGATTAAACTGGTAATTGATGCTGCCCATCGGGAAGGCAAGTGGGTAGGAATGTGCGGCAGTATGGCGGGAGACCCCCTGGCGGCACCGTTGCTGGTCGGGCTGGGGCTGGATGAGTGGAGTATGTCAGCTGGCAGTATCAAAGAGATTAAGCGGATTATTGCCGGACTGGATGCCAGGGCATGTGCTGAACTGGCGGAGCGGGCCCTGCAACTCAATACCACAGCTGAAGTGAGAGAATTACTGCAAACCTTCCATCAATAAAGGGTGGAAGGTTTTTTCTTTACAACCTGTAATTACTGTATTAACATAGTAACTGGGAGGTGGCAATATGCTGATTCGTAAAATTTTTCGTACTGGCAATAGCCATGTAGTTGCTTTAACCAAAGAAATGTTACAAAAATTAAAACTAGAAGAGGGATCTAATGTAATTATAGAACTAGACGAGGAAAAAAAGTGTATTATTGTTAAACCGTTAATTGCACCTGATGAAAAGAGTGTGCAATTGCTGGACGGTATAGATAATGATTATGTTAGTTTAGTAAATAGTTTTATAAAAGAATATGAGCTGGCTTTAAAGGAGCTAGCTAAATGAAGGTTCTTAATATTGAGCAATTACTTTTTTTACATTTTAGTATCATTGAAGCGACTGGTGGTAGTCATGGCCTGCGCGATTTAGGGCTTTTAAAAGCAGCAGTAGCCCGGCCCTGGGCTGGATTTGGAGAAGTTGAGTTTTATCCTGAAATATATGATAAAGCAGCCGTACTTACTCACTCAATTATTAATAATCATCCTTTTATAGATGGTAATAAACGTACTGGAATTGCAGCTGGAGTTTTGACCTTAAAAATTAATAATATAAATTTTAAGGTCGATCAAGAGGAAATGGTTCGATTTGTTATGCAAATTGCTCAAGGTCAGGTCGATTGGCCACAGATTGCCAAATGGTTTAGAAGGCATTCTTGTATATCAAGATAACCAGTTTGACAATTATCCCATCTTTATGCTACAATATTCCATCATGACTGAGAGCAAAGGCGAAGAAGGACCGAGTTGCCCATCACTCCGTCAACAGAGAGGAAACCCTCAGGCTGCAAGGTTTCTGGCGTGAGCGGGTGACAGCCAGTCCGGAGCCGGCCCGGGAGGACCGGGCCCGGGGGGCCCGTTACAGCCAGGAAAGCCTGGCTTTCCATGAGGTGACCGGTTTGGGCCGGTAACCAGGGTGGTACCGCGAGAGGAACTCTCGTCCCTGTGGGGGTGAGAGTTTTTTCTTTTAATAGTGCAAGTCAGGAAGGGAGAGACACAGATGCTGACAGGAAACCAGATTCGGGAAAAATTTCTGTCCTATTTTGAGCGGCAGGGCCATGCCCGCATTGCCAGCTCGTCGCTGGTGCCGCACAATGACCCCACCTTGCTCTTTACCAATGCCGGCATGAACCAGTTTAAAGATGTCTTCTTAGGGCTGGAGCAGCGACCCTATCGGCGGGCTACTACCGCTCAGAAGTGCGTGCGGGCCGGGGGCAAGCACAATGACCTGGATACGGTAGGGCGCACAGCCCGCCATCATACCTTCTTTGAGATGCTGGGCAACTTCTCCTTCGGGGACTACTTCAAGCGGGATGCCATCCGCTTTGCCTGGGAGTTTCTCACCGAGGAGCTGGGTTTACCCAAAGAGCGCCTCTATGCTACCATCTATCTGGATGATGAGGAAGCCTTCCAGCTCTGGCAGGAAATCGCCGGTTTGCCGCCGGAAAAAATCATCCGGCTGGGGGAAAAGGACAATTTCTGGGCCATGGGCGACACCGGGCCTTGCGGTCCCTGTTCAGAAATCCTGATTGACCGCGGGGAAGAGTTTCGCTGTGATGCCCCGGAATGCTTTATCGGCAAATGTGATTGTGACCGCTGGCTGGAAATCTGGAACCTGGTCTTTATGCAATACAACCGGGATGCTGATGGTACTATGACCCCTCTGCCCAGGCCCTCAATTGATACAGGCATGGGTCTGGAGCGGATTACTTCTGTTATTCAGAATGTCAGTTCCAATTACGAAACCGACCTCTTATTGCCCTATATCAAAGCTGTGGAAGAAATGTGTGGACAACCCTACCAGCGGGATGAACGGGGTTTCCCCTTCCGGGTTATCGCTGACCATGCCCGTTCCTGTACCTTCCTGGTGGGGGATGGGGTATTGCCTTCCAATGAAGGGCGGGGCTATGTGCTGCGCCGCATTTTGCGCCGGGCGGTACGCTTCGGCAAGATCCTGGGGATTAACCGTCCTTTCCTGTATGAACTGGTGGCGGTAGTAGCCCGGGAGATGGGGGATGCCTATCCGGAAGTGCGGGAAAAGGCCGATTATATCGCCCGGGTGATCAAACTGGAAGAAGAACGTTTCCATGTCACACTGAATGAAGGCATGGCCCTGGTGGAGCAAATGATTGCCGAAATCAAGGCCGCCGGGGGCCGGGAGATTTCCGGTCAACAGGCTTTCCTGCTCTACGATACTTACGGGTTCCCCCTGGATTTGACCGAAGATGCTGCTGCCGAACATGGACTGACAGTGGATAAGGAAGGCTTTGCCCGGGCCATGGCAGAACAGCGGGAACGGGCCCGCGCTGCCCGGGGAGAGGGGGCTTATTTGACCAGGGTGCAGGAACTCTGGGCTGAACTGGGCAATAAAATGGGGGCTACTCCTTTTCTGGGTTATCAGCATTTAGAGGCTACCGCCAACGTGGTGGCTCTCATTGTGGAGGAACAGCAGGTAGAGACCGTTGCTTCCGGTCAGGAAGTGCAGATCGTGCTCAATGAAACCCCCTTTTATGCTGAAAGCGGCGGTCAGGTAGGGGACAGGGGCTGGATCACAGCTCCTGACCTGAAGGTGCGCGTCACTGACACCAGGAAGTCTGTCAATGGCCTGATTGTCCACATCGGGGAAGTGGAAGAGGGGGTTATTCGGGAAGGTATGCTGGTAGAGGCCAGGGTGGACCGGGAGAGCCGGCTGGCTACTGCCCGCAACCACAGTGCTACCCACCTGTTGCATAAGGCTCTGAAGCAGGTGCTGGGAGACCATGTCAATCAGGCCGGGTCTCTGGTAGCTCCTGACCGTTTGCGCTTTGACTTCAACCATCTGCAGGCTGTGACTGCCGGGGAACTGCGGCGCATTGAAGATGAGGTAAATGCTCAGATCCTGGCGGCTCTGCCCATAAGTACAGAAGAATGTTCCCTGGCTGAGGCCAGAGAGCGGGGGGCTACTGCGCTCTTCGGGGAAAAATACGGCGATGTGGTTCGCATGGTAGCAATGGGGGACTACTCCCTGGAATTGTGCGGGGGCACTCACCTGACCAATACCGCCCAGATCGGGCTCTTCAAAATCATCTCCGAAAGCGGGATTGGTGCCGGTTTGCGCCGGATTGAGGCGGTAACCGGTACCGGGGTACTGGCTCTGGTCCGTCAGCAGGAAGAAGAGCTGGAACAGTTAGCAGCAGTGCTGAAAACCCAGCCTGCTGAACTGGTACGCCGGGCCGAACAGGTTCAGGCTCAGATCAAGGAACTGGAGAAGGAGGTCGAGCAGCTGAAACAGCAGCTGGCCGTACGGGAAGTGGCTGACTTGCTGAATCAGGTCAGCAAGGTACGGGATGTCAAGGTACTGGCAGCCCGGGTGGCAGTACCTGATGCCGAGTCCCTGCGCAATCTGGGAGATTTACTCAAGGATAAGCTGGGCAGCGGTGTGGTCGTACTGGCAGCAACCAGCCAGGAACGGGTCAATTTTGTCGCCATGGTAACCAGAGACCTGCTGGGCCGGGGCCTGCATGCCGGCAATATCATCCGGGAAGTGGCCAGAGCCGCCGGTGGCGGTGGCGGGGGCCGGCCGGATATGGCCCAGGCCGGGGGCAAGGATCCCGCCAGAACTGATGCTGCCTTACAGCTGGTATACAGTCTGGTGGAACAACAGCTGAGCCAGCAGCTGGTTTAAAATACCTGAAGGATTTTGCCTCTTCTCGACGAATAATATTGCGGTAACAAGTCAGGTCGAGGAGAGGTGCATAGATGAAAATCGTTTACGAAAGCGAGCGGGTAGCAGCCATCCGCAAACAGTTAGAAGAACTGGACAACAGGGAACTGGACTTCCTGATGGAATGCATTGGCCGGGAAAAAGACCGGCGGCGGCAGGAAGTTTTTCAGGAGTGGCTGGCTTTTCTCGATAGCTCAACGGTTAGGCGGACAGCTCACTGATAGGGAAAAGGCTCCTGACTGGCCTACAAGCCGGTTCAGGAGCTTTTTTCTGCCAGTTGGACAATAGAAGTTATCTGAGCAGATGGGGACAGTTGAGGGACTGTCCCTTTTCCTTTGCCTGCATACTATCTGGCGCAAAGTAGCAAAATACATAAACAGAGGAAAGGGGGAGGGATACATGGTAGCTGCAAAGTTTGGTGCCGATCTGGAGAAAAACTTGCAACTTCTAAAAGAACGGCTGGGGGAAGGGAAGGATATAATCTGGCGTAACTTTACCATTGGGGCCAGTGGGGCCAGGGGAGCCCTGCTTTATGTGGATGGCCTGACGGACAAAACCACTTTGCAGGAACAGGTGCTGAAACCACTGGTAATTCTGTCCACTGACTACCCCGCAGGCCGGGAATTTCGCGGCACCTTTGGGCTGGAAAAAGTCATGGACCATTTACTCAGTGCTGGCGGAGTTAAACGGGAGGAAGATGTGAACAAGGCCGTCACAGCATTGCTGGCCGGGGATACCCTGGTTCTGCTGCAGAATTGTTCCCACTGTCTGATTGTTTCCACCCGGGGCTGGTCAGCCCGCAGCATCACTGAACCAGCTACTGAGGCCTTGATTCGGGGTCCCCGGGACGGATTTGTGGAAACCCTGATGGTCAATATCGCCCTGGTGAGGCGGCGGATACGGGATGACCGCCTGGTGGTGGATTTACGCCAGCTAGGGGTACGCAGTCAGACTGATGTAGCAGTGATGTATATCAAGGATCTGGCTCCTCCGGAGCTGGTAGAGGAGGTTAACCGCCGACTGGACAAAATCAATCTGGATGCCCTGATTGAAGCAGGTTATGTGGAACAGCTCATTGAAGATAACCTCTGGTCGCCTTTTCCCCAGTTACAACACACGGAACGGCCGGATAAAGTGGTAGGAGGATTGCTGGAAGGCAGGATTGCCATTCTGGTGGACAATAGCCCTTTTGCTTTGCTGTTACCTGCTACCCTGCCGGTATTGTACCAGTCCCCGGAAGATTATTATGAACGCTGGCAGGTAGCCTCTTTTGCTCGATTTCTGCGTTTCATCGCTTCTTTCTTTTCTGTCCTGACGCCAGCGGCTTATATTGCCATAACCAGCTATCATCCGGGGATGCTGCCTACCAAACTGGCCATGGCAATTGCTTCCAGCCGGGGCGGGGTGCCCTTTCCAGCTTTTGTGGAAGCGGCATTGATGGAGATTTCCTTTGAGCTGTTAAGGGAAGCGGGGGCCCGCTTACCCCGGGCCATTGGCCAGACTATATCCATTGTAGGCGGTCTGGTCATCGGTAATGCAGCGGTACAGGCGGGCATTGCCAGTCCGATCATGATCATCATTGTGGCGATTACCGCCATCGCTTCCTTTGCTATCCCTCATTACAATGTGGCCGCTGGCCTCAGACTGATGCGCTTTCCCCTCATGGTTGCGGCGGCCTTGCTGGGTATGTACGGAGTTATTCTGGGTTTTATTTTACTCAATATCCATTTTGTCCGCTTGAAGAGCTTTGGAGTGGTGTATATTCAGCCGGCAGTGCCGTTTAATTTACGGGATTGGAAGGATGTAATTTTCCGTTTGCCCTGGCAGGCCATGAAACTCAGGCCTTCGACTTTTAATGCCAGAGATGAGGTGCGAATGGGGGACAAACCATGAGCCAGAAGGAAAAAATTTGTGGCAAAGGCCTGGCCATGCTGATGATTGCTACCATCCTCGGGGTGAGGTTTTTGAGCCTGCCCCGGGACATTTCCCGGTTGAGCGGAGCGGATGGCTGGCTGACTGTCCTGGGCAGTGGTGCATTCCTGCCCTTACTGGTCTGGCTAGCCTATCGCCTGGCCCGCTATTTTCCGGACCAGGATATTATCCAGTATGGCCAGGAAATTCTGGGAAAAATTCCGGGCTGGATTATGGGCTGGCTCTTTGCCCTTTTTGCTTTGATGATAACTGCCATCAATACCCGGATGTTCAGTGATGTCACCAAGGTCTTTTTGCTCAGCCGTACCCCTCTGGATGTGGTGGTGATTGCTATGTTGCTCACCTGTCTGCCCCTCATCACTGGCGGGGCAGAGAGTATCGCTCGGATTGTCCAGCTGTTTGTACCTCTGATACTGGTTTTTTTTCTTACCATCATCCTGGGTTCTTTGTACAATGCTGACTTCGGTGAATTGATGCCCCTGCTGGAACAGGGCTGGCTGCCGGTGGTACGCGGTTTGCCCCTGGCGATAACCAGTTTTATCGGCGTGGGGGTCCTTTATTTCTTCTTTCCCAATGTGAAACGGTCAAGCCAGGAGAAGCTGGGAGCATGGCTGCTGGGGGGCATTATGCTGCCCTGGCTGGTAATTTCCGTACTGGTAATTGTAGCTCAGGCCGTTTTTGGCCGGGAAGAGATACATTTTCTGCTCTATCCCATTGTATCCCTGTCTATGGCGGCCACTTTACCGGCCAGTGCCTTTCTGGAGCGCCTGGATTTATTCTTCATCATTTTCTGGATCCTCAGTTCCTTTAACAGTATAGCCATTACCTATTTTCTGGCTTTACAGACCCTGAATCGGTTGCTGGGCCTGCGCCAGCTCCAGCCGATGGCCTGGCTGCAATTGCCGGTTCTCTATTTTCTGGCCATGGTGCCGGAGAATATCGAGCAACGGGCCTATTTGCTGCACTGGCTCAGTTATGCAGGCGGGATTTTCGTTTTTCTCTATCCCCTGGGTCTGCTCCTGCCTCTGGCCTGGTGGCAGAGGAGGAAAAGAGCATGAGAAAACTGGCAATTCTGGGAACGCTGGGGATATTGCTTTTTCTCAGCGGTTGCTGGGACCGCTGGGAGATCGAGGAACGGGGATTTGTGCTGGGCCTGGCCATTGATCGGCCCCCGACGGTTGAGCAGAAAGAGATTTTTCAGGTCACCATGCAGCGGGCTATTACCGAAGCCATGGCCGGAGGTGGTGGCGAGGGAGGAACCAAACCCAGTCCGGGTCTGAATATCAGCGGTACAGGCCAGAGTCTGCAACAGGTTTTTAGCCTGCTGGTGGATACCAGCAATCGTCCACCCTCACTGGAACATCTGAAAGTGATCATTTTCGGGGAAAAGGTGGCCCGCAGCGGAGTGGGACCTTTGCTGGACTTTTTTGCCCGCAATCCCGAGGTCAGGCTGGGGACTGATATGCTCATCGCCAAAGGGGATGCCAGAAAAGTGCTGGAAATTCGCATGGAGACCCAGCAACCGGCTGCTCTGGCCATTGCCGAGAGCCTGGATAACCGCCGCTATACCCTGACCATGGCACCCCGGCAAAATGTGGGCCAGGTGTTGCATGCTTTACTGGAAAAGCAAGGTGTGGTAGTTCCCCGGGTGATAGCTACCGGCAAACAGTTTTCCCTGCGAGGGGCTGCTTTATTGAAAGAGGGAAAGCTGGTGGACTGGCTCAATGGCCAGGAGGTGGCTGGCTATGCCTGGCTGATGGGACGGGTGGAGGGAGGAACGGTTACCATTAATGAACCGGGCCATCCCGAGCATCAGGTTTCCTTTCGCATCACAGATGCCAGCGTTTTCCGCCGGGTGTCGCTGACGGAAACAGGGCCAGAAGTGGAGTTTCGCATTCGTACGGAAGGAGACCTGGCGGAAATTACCCATGTTCGGAAACACGGGGAAGATGTACAGGTGCTGCGCCGCATCGAAGAGGTACTGGCTGAAGATATCCGCCAAACCTGCCTGGCAACAGCAAAGAAAATGCAAAGGCATGAAACCGATGCTCTGAAATTATGTAATGAGGTGTACCGGCGCTGGCCGCAATACTGGCAGGCCCGGCAGCAAGAATGGCCGCACCTGTTTGCGGAGATGCCGATAACAGTTCGGGTGGAAGCCCATATCCGGCGTAGCGGGGTACGGGAATAATCAAAAAATCATTTTCAGCAGTCGCAAGCCCAGATACAGACCGGGACCCAGACCCAGATAGAACCAGCCCCCGTATACGGAGAGTTTGGCTTCCCTGATCTGGCCCTGCTGAAGCAACCACTGGCCTTGAAGCAGCAGGGCCAGGCCACAGAAAAGGCTGAGGAGGAAAAAATATAAATTGAAGCGGTTAACCAGAAAGGTAAACCAGGAAGTTGTGGTAAAATCCATGCTCATCACCTCATCAATAGTCTGTCAACAGGGGAGGTAAAATATGCCTGAGCATTATGATGCAGTAGTGGTTGGGGCCGGACCTGCCGGAGCTGCTACAGCTTTGACCCTGGCCCGTAACGGAATTTCTGTCTGTCTTCTGGAAAGGGGGCAGTATCCAGGAGCTAAGAATATTTTTGGCGGGACCATCTATCGTCAGCCCACCGAGTTGCTGGTACCGGCTTTCTGGGAGGAAGCTCCGCTAGAGCGGCCGGTAGTAAAGGATGAGCTCTGGTTGATGGAAGAAGACTCGGCGATTAATGTGGGTTTTACCGGTCTGAAGTTTGGCCGTGCGCCCTACAATAAGTTCTGTGTACACCGCAGCCAGTTTGACCGCTGGCTGGCGGACCAGGCGGTCAGAGCGGGGGCCCGGCTTTATTGCAATACCACTGCCCGGGATCTGGTCTTAAAAGGCAAGCAGGTAATCGGGGTGGAAGTGGACGGTGGGGAGCGCATTCTGGCGGATGTGACAGTACTGGCTGAGGGAGTCATGGCAATGCTGACCAGAAAAGCGGGTCTGCGTTCCCAGATTCCTCCCCATGCTGTTACCCTTTATGTGCGGGAAGTGCTGGCCCTGCCGGCGGAAAAAATCGAGGACCGCTTTAACCTGCCTGCCGGCCTGGGCGCTACTATCGGCCTGCTGGGCTGGCCCACCGGCGGGGCCATTGGTAAAGCCGGCATCTGGACGATGAAGGACACGGTGGCCATTATAGTGGGCGGTTTTCTGGATGACCTGATTAAAAAGGGCCTAAGTCCCAGATGGCTGCTGGACCGCTTCAAGCAGCATCCCATTATGAAAAAGCTGCTGGCAGGGGCTGAACCCATAGAATACCAGGCCCACTTGATTCCCAAAGGCGGATATAAGGGGATACCAAAACTATACCGGGATGGCTTGCTGGTAGCGGGGGATGCAGCCGTGATGATATCCGGGCGCAGGGGCTCGGACCTGGCCATGCTTACCGGCAAGTATGCGGCGGAAACCATTATCCAGGCCAAAGCCCGGGGGGATTTTACTGCCAAAATGCTGGGAGCCTATGCCCGCAAACTTAATGACACTTTCTTTATGAAGGACATCAAGGCAGGGAAGGATGCCCTCAGCTATTATGAACATTATTCCGACAGCGATTTTCTCATCAGCCGACTGGCCAATCAGAGTGCCTATGAGTTTTTTACCGAGGGATTAATCACCGAAAAGGAGAAAAAGGAAAGGATTGTCAGGATGTTTGTCAATTATCAGAAACTGGGCAAAACGGTAAAGGATCTCTATGCCGGGATCAAAAACTGGGGGGTATTTTAATGCAAACCGAAATTCATCCGTCCCCGGTAGAACATATTTCTCTGAAAGATCCTGCTCTTTGTCGCAAAAAATGTCCGGAACATCCCTGTACCTTCATCTGTCCCAGCGGGGTTTTCCACTGGCAGGGAGACAGAATCAGGATTGAACAGGAGCAGTGTGTGGAGTGTGGAGCCTGTGAACTGGCCTGCCCTCAGGGCAATATCAACTGGACCTTGCCTCCGGGCGGTTTCGGGGTGGTGTATCACTGGTGAAAACCAGGGAACTGATTAACCAGCTCAATGAATTTCTCTTTCTGGAACAGGGCCAGGTTGCTCTCTACCAGATGATGGCCAGGGCCGCCCCGACCAGGCACCAGCGCCAGGGTTTACTGCGCCTGGCGGCCATTGAAGAAGAGCATGTCCGCAATATCAATGGTCTCTTGCTAACCATCGGCGGTAAAGTCCAGGGGTTGCCAGAGTTTATGGAAAGTCAGTGGGGTTACTGGCTCAGCCGCATGGGGCTGTCCGCTCTGATCAGCGGGACCAGGATACTGGCTAACTGGGAAACGGTTTTGCGGGGAGCGGTACTGGGGGAAGAAAAGGCCATTTCCTCCTATCGGCAGTTGTTGCGCCAGGTGAGAGACAGGGAAATAGAAGCCATCCTCTGGTTTAATCTCATTGATGAGGAACTGCATGCCTGCTGGCTGGAATTTTGTGCAACACAAAGAGGAAAAAAAACAATTGTGGCGAATATTATGGTAAGAGAGCCTGGGCAACCGGCAAGGGAGGCTGAAAAGAATGAATAATATCCATGATGAAACCATGATGTTCCAGCGGGATGGCGAGGAGAACCAGGCCCGGGAGATCCTGAAACAGGTATATGCGGCTCTGAAAGAAAAGGGCTATAACCCCATCAATCAACTGGTTGGCTATTTGCTATCCGGTGACCCGGCCTATATTACCAACCATAACCAGGCCCGTTCCCTGATCAAAAGGGTAGAGCGGGATGAGTTGCTGGAAGAACTTGTCAAGACTTATTTAAATCAGCTCTAACAGGAGGATGACGTGGAATACCGGCAGTTAGGTCAAACTGGAATTGAAGTATCCCGCCTCTGTTTCGGGGCTCTTACCATTGGGCCCTTGCAGGCAAATCTTCCCCTGGACCGGGGTGCGGCGGTGTTGCGCTACGCCCTGGAGCTGGGGGTTAATTTTATCGATACCGCCCAGCTATACCGAACCTATCCTTATATCCGCCAGGCGTTGAGGGGCTGGGATAAGCCCGTGGTGATTGCCAGCAAAACCTATGCCTATACCAGGGAAGGGGCAGCGGCGGCTCTGGAGGAAGCCCGCCGGGAACTGGACCGGGATGTGATCGATATCTTTCTCCTGCATGAACAGGAATCCATCCATACCGTCAGAGGTCACTGGGAGGCAGTGGAATATCTGCTGGAGGCCCGGGAAAAAGGGCTGATTAGGGAGGTAGGCCTGTCCACTCACCGCATTGCCGGGGTGGAAGCGGCTCTGGCTTTTCCTGAGCTGACAGTTATTCACCCTCTGTATAATCTGGCTGGAATTGGCATCGGTGACGGGGATGCTGCGGCCATGGCAGAGGCTATTTCCCGGGCGGCGGCAGCGGGAAAAGGCATTTACAGCATGAAACCTCTGGCCGGTGGCAATTTGTTAAGCCGGCGGGAAGAAGCTCTGCAGTTTGTTCTGTCTACCCCCGGGATTGCGGCGGTAGCCATCGGCATGCAAAGTGAGGCAGAAGTGGAATATAATCTGGCCTTTTTCAGTGGCCAAACACCACCTCACGAGGCGGCAGCACGGATCAGCAGCCAGCCCCGCCGCCTGCATATTGAGGACTGGTGTCAGGGTTGTGGACGCTGTGTTGAACGCTGTCAGCAACAGGCTTTGTACCTGCAGGGCGAAAAGGTGGAAGTTGATCGGAACAAATGTTTGCTCTGCGGTTATTGCTCAGCGGTTTGTCCTGATTTTTGTTTGAAAATCTTTTAAGAGGAGCTGGCTATATGCGGATAATGGGATTGGATGTAGGGGACAAGACTATCGGCATTGCCCTCAGTGACCCGCTGGGCTGGACGGCCCAGCCGTTGAAGGTACTGCGCCGGACCAGCCTGCAGCAGGATCTGGCGGAACTGGCCCGGCTCTGCCAGGAGCAGGAAGTGGAAAAAATCGTGGTGGGTTTGCCCCGGAATATGAATGGAACCTACGGTCCGCGGGCACAATTAGTGATGGAGTTTAAAGAAAATCTGGAAAAGGTGCTGGGGCTACCGGTAGAAACCTGGGATGAACGCCTATCCACTTTAGCGGCGGAACGGACCCTGCTGGCTGCCGATGTGAGCCGGGCCCGGCGCAAGCAGGTGGTGGATAAGCTGGCAGCGGTTGTCATCCTGCAGGGATATCTGGACAGGCAGCGCAATTGACAAAAGCTGCCGGCTGGAGTAAAATACAATTATTCTGATAGAAGAGGTGAATCAAAATGGTAGATGAAAGAGAAGATGTGATCATCCTGGAAGACGAGGAAGGCAATGAGCATCAGTTTGAAATTATCGATGTCTTTGAAATGGACGATAACCGCTATGCTGTACTGCAGGCTGTTGACAATGAAGAAGAAGCTGTTATCCTCAAAGTAATCACTGAAGATGGGGAAGATATCCTGGTAGACATCGAAGATGATGAGGAGTTCGACCGGGCAGCGGAATACTGGGAAGCAAGCCTGGAGGCCGAAGATTTCGAAGACTAAAGCTGAGCACTGGACGCTTTCTATATGAAAGCGTCTTTGTTTCATTTTTTAGAAAGATGGGGGAGAAAAGGGATGAAAAAGCTGGCAGTCATTGTCCTGCTGGTACTAACGAGCACCCTGGCCGGAACCTGGCTGGCAGTACAGAAAGTGCTGGGGAATGATACCATTGTGGAGGGAGTTTATTTTGGTACCATTAACCTGGGAGGGAAAAGCCGGCAGGAAGCAGCCCGGTTGCTGGCTACCGAAGAGAACAAGGAACAGGAACGGCTGGTGACTTTACGCCTGGAAGACCGCAGCTGGCAGTTCAGCAAAAAGGAACTGGGCTATGGCTGGGACTTGCAGGCCATGCTGGACTGGGCCTGGGCCCAGGGGCGCGGCGGTTGGCCCTGGGAGGAATGGCAGGCTCGACGGCGCTTGCAGGAGCAACCGGCAGAAGTACCCCTCAAAGAAAAAGTGGATTTAACCCTGGCCCGCAAGCAGCTGGAAACAGTAGCAGAGGCGGTATATGTCAAGCCCGTGGACTGGGAACTGACCGTCAATGCTGCTGACCAGGTGGTATATATTCCGGGGAAACAGGGCAGCAAGCTGGACATGGAGGCAGCCCTGCGTCAGCTGGAACCGGCATTGCTGGAACGTCAGGCCAAACCCATCCAGCTGGCACGGGTACCGGTAGAACCGGCGGTAAACCGGGAAACCCTGGATAATATGCGGATCAAGGCGATTATCAGTCAGTTTTCTACCACCTTTGATCCGAAAAATGTGGACAGAGCTTATAATGTAATGGTGGCAGCCAATGCTGTCAATGGTGTCCTGCTGGCTCCGGGCCAGGTCTTTTCCTTTAACAAAATCGTTGGACCTCGTTCCAAAGAAGCGGGTTACCGGGACGCGCCAGTAATTATAAATAATGAACTGGTTCCAGGGGTTGGTGGTGGTGTCTGTCAGGTTTCAACCACTCTTTATAATAGCGTTCTCCTGGCCGGACTGGAAATCGTCGAGCGCACCAATCACTCTATTCCTGTCAAATATGTACCTGTTGGCCGGGATGCTACGGTTACCTATGGTGGCCTGGATTTCAAGTTTCGCAATAACCGCAATCACTGGTTATACCTCAAATCCCAGATAGCGGGCAATCGCCTGATTTTCAAGGTTTTTGGCGATCCGGCGGAAAATGTCAATGTGGAACTGATAGATCAGATTACTCAGGTAATTGAACCGAAAGTCATTACCGTGAAAGACCCTAACCTGCCGAAAGGGCAAAAGGTGGTTAAAGAAGAAGGCCACCGGGGTTACCGGCATTATACTGTTCGTATTATCAAGGACCGGCAAGGTAAGGTGCTGAAACGGGAAGTAGTGACTAAAAGTTATTATAAACCGAAAAACTGGGTCTATGCCGTCGGTACAGGACCAGCTGCACCAGCAGCGGTACCGGCTCCAGAACTATAATTTTTGGCAAGTCAGTCCCACCTCTGGCATATAATCTTTTAAGGAAGATGGCAAAGGAGGTCGGGGACATGAAAAAGATAGTGGTGGCCGGGCGCAATGATGCCGGGAAGTCCACCATACTGGGGGAACTGTACCGGGGATTGAAGCAGCGCAACTGGCAGCCGCTGGCGGTGGGGTCTGGGATTCAGGATGAAAAACCCTATCTGCTCAAAGGTATTGATGCCACCTATCTCACCATTGCGGTACCGCCACCGGGACAGGATGTGATTGAGGATATCGAACGGGTGGTGCGGCAGACCGTCAACCAGATCAGAGAGAAAAATCGCTTGATTCAACACGCCAGAAAGGCGCTGGATGAACTCAATAAAGTCCGGTCGGTGCTGGAGTTAGGCCACGTTTCCCAGCGGGACCTGCCGAAAGTGGCGGCAGAACCCAATGTGGCCCTGATTGAAGCAGTGGGTATCAATGATGGCTATAAATCAGCGGAAAGCCGGCGGCTGGCCGATATCCTGGTAACGGTAGTACCAGCCAGTATCAAGGCGGAGATCATCATGGAGCCATCCAATGTGCTGCTGGATGAGGCGGATATTATCGTGGTTACCAAGATCGACGAGACTCCTCGCAGTGTCAGCAGCTCCAATATTAAACTTCTGCAACGCATCTATCGCCACAAACCCATTATCCCTGTGGTAGCCACTGAAGGGGTCCACATGGAACTGGTAGTGGAAGAAGTGGCCAAACGACTGCATGAGGCTCAGCTCATGCTGGACCTGGCCAAAGAGGCAGCACCGCCGGAGCGGGAAAAATAGCAAGGCAGCCCGGGGAGGGCTGTTTCTTTTTGTCGACAGCTTGTCCCCGCCTGCCGAAACCTGTATAATGAAGGCAGACAGGGAGAGAAAGCGGGGAAAGCAAATGACAGCACCTGTAGTTGTAATTCAGAAAGGACGGAAACTCTTAATTCTGCTCCTGTTTATCGGCTTGCTGGGGAGCGGTGGTTTGCTGGGCCTGAACAGCTGGTGGCAGCAGGCCCTGGCACCGGCAGCAGCCTCCGGGCAGGGTCAGGTAGTAGAAATCAAGCCGGCAGATAGTGTGACGGAACTGGCCCGACGCTTGCAACAGCAGGGGCTGATCAAATCAGCACTGGCTTTTCGCTGGTATGGGCAGTGGCAGGGCCTGGACCGCAAAGTCAAACCGGGACCCTACTTGCTGGCGGCAAATCTGTCAGTACCGGAAATCTGGTCAGCTCTGACTTCAGGTAAGGTAGCGACTGTGAAAGTGACTATTCCGGAAGGTTATACCCTGGCGCAGATGGCCGAATTACTGGAAAAGAAAGGTCTGGTGCAGGCGGAGGAGTTTCTGCAGGCTGCCAGCCAGGCTGAGTTGCCCTATGACTACTGGCAACCGGGGAACTTACAGGGCCCACAGCGCCTGGAAGGCTATCTATTCCCAGCCACCTATGATTTTCCTTTAAATACGAAGGCCGAGGATATTATCCGCATTATGGCCCAGCGCATGGCAGCGGAAATCACCCCGGAGTTTGTGGCTAAAGCCCGGGCCCTGGGGCTGACTCCCGCTCAGGCCATCACTCTGGCCTCTATTATCGAACGGGAAGTTAAAGTGGATCGGGAACGGCCCAAAGTGGCAGCGGTCTTCCTCAACCGCCTGCGCCAGGGGATGAAACTGGAGTCCTGTGCTACCGTGCAGTATGCTTTAGGTAAACCCAGGGCCCGTCTCTACTATAAAGATCTGGAAGTGGCTTCTCCTTATAACACCTACAAAATCAAAGGTTTGCCGCCTGGACCCATTGCTGCTCCTGGCCATGCTTCCTTGCAGGCGGCAGTTAACCCGGCAGCAGCGGATTACCTCTATTTTGTGGTTTCCCGCAATGGGGAACATGCTTTTAGTCGTACCTGGGCTGAGCATTTGCGCAACAAGGCCAAATACCTGGCCAATCTGGATACACCTCTGGAGGAGAAATAGGAATGAAACCAGAATTACTTGCCCCGGCGGGCAATCTGGAAAAACTGAAAACTGCCATTGATTTTGGCGCTGATGCCGTCTATCTGGCTGGACAGCGCTTTGGGCTAAGGGCCCGGGCCGGCAACTTTTCCCGCTTCCAGCTGGAAGAAGGGCTGAATTATGCCCGTCAGCGGGGACGGAAAGTATATGTAACAGTGAATATTTTTGCCCATAACCGGGATCTGGAGGATTTGCCGGCCTACCTGGAGGAATTGCAGGAACTGGCAGTGGATGGGCTGATTATCGCCGACCCGGGGGTATTCAGCCTGGCCCGGCGCTATGCCCCGCGCCTGCCTTTGCATATTTCCACCCAGGCCAATATTACCAATAAGGAAGCGGCTCGTTTCTGGGCTGACCAGGGGGCAGAGCGGCTGGTACTGGCCCGGGAACTGACTGAGCAGGAGATTGGCGAAATCAGACGCTACTGCCCTGAGACAGAACTGGAAGTGTTTGTCCATGGAGCCATGTGCATTTCCTATTCCGGTCGCTGTTTGCTTTCCAGCTATATGACAGGGCGGGATGCCAACCAGGGAGATTGCGCCCAGGCCTGCCGCTGGAGCTATGCCCTGGTGGAGGAAACCCGGCCGGGAGAATACTATCCCATTCTGGAAGATGAACGGGGGACCTATATATTTAACTCTGCTGACCTCTGTTTGCTGGAATATTTGCCCCGGCTAATGGCAGCAGGAGTGAACAGTCTCAAAATTGAAGGTCGAATGAAAAGTGTTCACTATGTGGGTACGGTGGTAAAAGTTTACCGGCAGGCCATCGATGCCTGGCTGGCTGATCCTGAGGGCTGGCAGTGCCGGGAGGAGTGGCTGGAGGAACTGGCCAAAGTCAGCCATCGGCCTTATACTACCGGTTTTTTCCTGGGCTGGCCCCCGCAACAGGCCGGACAGCATTATCTCTCTGCCGGCTATATTCGGGAATACGATTTTGTTGGCATAGTACGGGAGGAAACCCCACAGGGACTGTGGGTGGAACAGCGCGGCCCTTTTGCCACAGGGGAGGAACTGGAAGTGCTTACTTCCTTTGGGCCCAACCGGCAATTGCGTGTAGAAAAGATGTTCAACGAAGCCGGCGAAGCAATCGACCGGGCTCCTCATCCCCGGCAGCTGGTTTTGCTCCCGGGCGTAGCAGGAATTCCGGCTGGTAGTTTATTAAGACGTGCCAAACAGTGACAGTCTGGAGGGATAAAAAATGGCGACCTGGGTGCAGCTGGCAGCTGACCACCATCCGGAATGCAAGATTTATGCCCGCCTTAACCCGGCTGACATACTTTTGCTGGACCGGATTTTTGAAGGGCATGGCAGTATAGGCATTGTCAGTACCGCTGATGGCAAACAGGGGCTGGTGGTTATTCACTGTACCCCTGATACAAGGGCAGAAGCTCTGGAGCTTTTACGGCATTGCCCTTTTCCGGTGGAAATACTGGATAGCTTACCGAAAAATGAGGAATAATGAGAGGAAAAAGGACAGGAGGCGACAGCCATGGAGCGCAGGCGCCGGCTGGTTAAGCTCGGCCTGGTCTTTTTCCTCTTTTTTTATCTTCCGCTACTGCTGCGCCTGGGCTGGCTGACGGTGGTAAGAGGGCCTGAACTGGCCCGGCAGGCCTGGAAACAGCAGACCTGGGCGGTTGGGCTGGAGGATATACCCAGGGGACAGATTTATGACCGCAATCTCAAACCCCTTACTGATTCCTATACCGACTGGCGGATTATTGTTTTTCCAGCCCTGGTTAAAAACAAAGTACATACTGCTATGCGGCTGGCCAATCTTCTGGGCCAACCTCTGGAGGAGATGCTGGCCCGGTTTAATGGTGAGGCAGTAATTTTGCCTTATCCCGTCAGTCAGGAGGCATGGCAATCAGTACATGCCTACCGCTGGCCAGGTGTAATGTTAAAGCCCGTAACTTTTCGCTATGGACCCCACCCCCTGGCTGCCAATGTGCTGGGCTATCTGGGTTATCCGGACCAGAAACGCTTAAGCCAGCTGCCCCGCGGGGATTACCGCCGCGGGGAGTTGCTGGGTCGGGCCGGGCTGGAGGCCTTATATGACCGGGAACTGCGGGATGTGAGCCCGGAAGGGGTGGCAGCAGTAGTCAAGGATGGTCAGGGCAGGATGATCAAAGGTCTGCAGGGGCAGAATGGCGGCTATCAGGCCAGCAAACGCCGTCGCCATCTGGTTCTGACTCTTGATGCCAGGGTGCAGCGGCTGGTGGAAACAGTGCTGGACCGCCGCCAGCTCAGAGGAGCGGTGGTGGTGATGAAAATGGACGGGGATTTGCTGGCACTGGCCAGTCGGCCCACCTTTCACCCGGCTCAATTGCCTGCCCAACCGGAACCGCTACAATTTGTTGACCGTACCATGTGGCCAACTGAGCCCGGGTCGGTGTTTAAACTGCTGGTGGCCGCTGCTGCTCTGGAAGAAGGACTGGTCACTCCTCAGACCTGGATCGAATGCAGCAAAGTGCCCGGGGTAAAGGCCAATGTTCCCCATCCTAAAGGAGGGCATACTTTACAGGAGGCTCTAGCCTATTCCTGTAACCCCTATTTTGTCTGGCTGGGACGCAACCTGGGTGCGGATAAACTTTATAGCTATCAGCGTAAATTACAGCTGTTAACAGCGGTGGTCACCGGTTACCCCCATGCCTATCAGCAGCCGGACTGGAACCGGGTCTGGCAGGATAACCTCACCAATCTCAGTATCGGTCAGGGGCAGATGCAGTTGACACCTTTACAAGTTGCCCGTCTGACTGCCCTGATTGCCCGCGGAGGGATAGACATTCAACCCCGCCTGGTCCAGGAAATCCGGGACGATTTTGGTCGGGTAGAAAGTCGCTTTGCGCCGGCGCAGCCCCAGCGCCTGCTTTCGGAGGCAACTGCTCGCCAGCTGCAGGGCATGATGAGATTAGTAGTCAGCCAGGGTAGCGGCCAGCTGGCGGAACTGGCACCTGGGGTGGCGGGAAAAACAGGTACAGCCCAGCGCAGTAATGGCCAGCTCAACTGCTGGTTTACCGCCTTTTATCCCACCCGGCAGCCACGGGTGGTATTAACAGTGCTGGTCGAGGGCGGAGAATCAGGGGGAAAAACGGCAGCACCGGTGGCGCGGGAAATTTTACAGGGATTGGCTAACCTGTATTAACAATAACTTTACATACATGCCATTCTTCAGTTAACAATGGCTTGCTACAATAAAGATGGGATAAGAAAAAACATGAGGAGGAAGAGAAAATTATGCTGAAAGCTGTGGGAACTAAAATTCTGGTCGGTACCCTGATGTTCAGCCTGCTGCTAACGGGCTGCGCCAAAAAGGAGGAGGCCAAAACCCCTGAAGGCCAGCAGGGAGCTATCGCCGGTTCTGTGCAGATTAAGGGCTCTGACACTATGGTTAACCTGGTACAAGCCTGGGCAGAAGATTTCATGGATAAAAACCCGGATGCCAGTGTGGCTGTTACCGGCGGCGGTTCCGGTACCGGCATTGCTGCTCTCATCAATGGTACTACCGACATCGCCATGGCATCCCGTGAAATAAAAGAAAAAGAAGTGAGTGACGCCAAAGCCAAAGGGATTGATGTAAAGGAAACCGTTGTAGCTCTGGATGGCATCGCTGTAGTAGTTAACAAGGATAACCCTGTTGATAAACTGACCCTGGCCCAGATCAAGGACATTTATACTGGCAAAATCAACAACTGGAAGGAAGTGGGTGGGCCTGACCTGAAGATTGTGGTCCTGTCCCGGGAAAGCAACTCCGGTACCTATGCTTTCTTTAAGGAACACGTTCTGAATAATGAAAACTTCCGTCCTGATGCTCTGCTCCTGCCCTCTACCTCTGCGGAAGTGAAGGAAATTCAGGGCAATAAAGGTGCAATCGCTTATATGGGTCTTGGCTATGTCAATGAGACTGTCAAAGCTGTGAAAGTTGCAAAAGATGCCAGTGATGCCGGGCTGGCTCCTAACCTGGAAACCGTAAAGAGCGGAGAATATCCCATTTCCCGCAAACTCTATCTCTACTCCGCTGGAGAACCTAAAGGAGTAGGTAAAGCCTTTATTGACTATGCTCTCAGCTCTGATGGCCAGAAAACGGTTGAAGAAATGGGATTCATTCCCTTAAAATAAAGTTAACCTTCCGGCTAGAGGAGTCGGGATTCCCGGCTCCTCTTGGCCTGTTTGTACGAGGAGGTAAAACATGGAAAGAGCGGTTGAATTTTTATTGAAAGCCGTAGCTCTCCTTTCGATTCTGGTGATCGGACTAATTTTTCTTTTCCTTTTCAAAGAATCCTTGCCGGTTTTAACCAAAGTTCCCCTTAGTGACTTTTTTACCAGCAAGATCTGGGCTCCTACTGATACTCCACCTAAATTCAGCCTGCTGCCCCTGCTGGCAGGTTCTTTCCTGGTTACTCTGGGGGCGCTGGTTATTGCTGTCCCGCTGGGATTGGCAACAGCCATTTATCTGGGCCAAATCGCCCATCCTACTATCCGGGGAATACTGAAGCCTGCCATCGAGGTACTGGCAGGGATTCCTTCTGTAGTTTATGGCTTTTTTGCTCTGATGGTACTAGCTCCGAAAATCAAGAGCCTGTTTCATCTGGATACCGGTCTTACTGCCTTGACTGGTTCGATCATCCTGGCCATTATGGCTTTACCCACCATTGTCTCTGTTTCTGAAGACGCAATCAATGCTGTACCGCGGCGATATGCGGAAGCATCTCTCAGCCTGGGGGCTACCCGCTGGCAGACCATCAAACATGTGATCGTTCCGGCGGCATTTTCCGGTATTACCGCTGCTGTCATGCTGGGTATGGGAAGAGCGATCGGGGAGACCATGGCGGTGATGATGGCTACTGGTAATGCGGCGGTGATTCCGAAAGGTTTTCTGGTGCCGGTGCGGACTATGACTGCTACCATAGCCGCCGAGATGGGGGAAGTGCCTCGAGGCAGTGAACATTACCATGCTCTTTTTTTGATCGGTCTGGTGCTGATGATCATTACCCTGGTGATTAACTTAATTGCCGACTATGTGGCCCGCAAAGTCAAGGAGGTGGAGTAGATGAGTCCAAAACTGCAAGAAAAAATTGCCTTTTCGGTTTTGCGGCTGGTCACCATCCTGATTATTGCGGTCCTGGCCTGGCTTTTATATGATATTCTCAGCAAAGGATTGCCCGCTATCAGCTGGGATTTTCTTACTGATAAACCCCGGCGGGGTATGACCAAAGGCGGAATTTTTCCTGCCATAGTAGGTACACTTCATCTCGTGTTCTGGACGATAGTTTTTGCTCTCCCTACCGGTGTAATGACCGCTATCTATCTCTCAGAATACGCCAGGGATAACTGGCTTACCCGCCTGATTCGCCTGGCCATCATGAATCTGGCCGGTATACCTTCAGTGGTGTTCGGGCTATTTGGACTGGGGCTGTTTGTTATCTATTTTGGGTTTGGGGCATCCATTCTGGCAGGTTCTTTGACACTGGCACTGATGACTTTGCCGGTAATTATCACTACTGCTGAAGAGGCCCTGCGCACTGTGCCCCAGTCCTACCGGCAGGCCAGTCTGGCTCTGGGGGCGACCAAACTGCAGACCATTATCAGAATCGTCTTGCCCCAGGCTATGCCGGGGATTATCACCGGCTCCATCCTGGGGATTGCGCGGGCAGCCGGGGAAACAGCTCCTATTCTGCTAACAGTAGCAGCTTTCTTCTTGCCCAAACTGCCGACCAGTATTTTTGACCAGGTTATGGCCTTGCCCTACCACCTGTATGTGATAGCAACCCAGGTGCCGGGAGTGGAGGATAAAATTCCCTACGGTACAGCGGTAGTCCTGTTGATGCTGGTGCTGGGGCTGAATCTGACCGCCACCTTGTTACGCAGTTATTTTGCCAGACAGCGCTAAGAATGGGGGTAACAGCCGTGCAGGAAAATAAGTTTACTGTTCGCCAGCTTAATCTGTATTATGGCAGTTATCATGCCTTGCATGATATCAACATAGACATCGGAAAAAACCGGGTGACAGCCTTAATAGGACCATCTGGCTGTGGCAAATCAACTTTTTTGCGCACTTTGAACAGAATGAATGATATAATAGAGAATGTACGGATTGAGGGGGAAATCCTGTTAGATGGGCAAAATATTTATGCTCCGGAAACCGATGTGGTTCAATTGCGGAAAAGAGTGGGTATGGTCTTTCAACAGCCCAACCCTTTTCCCAAGTCCATCTATGATAATGTGGCCTATGCCCCCCGTATCCATGGCCTGAAGGATAAACGCAAGCTGGATGAGATTGTGGAAAAGAGTCTGAAAGGTGCAGCTCTCTGGGAAGAAGTTAAGGACCGTTTGCACAAACCGGCCCTGGGCCTTTCTGGCGGGCAGCAGCAGCGCCTTTGCATCGCTCGGGCCCTGGCCATTGAACCGGAAGTGCTGTTGATGGATGAACCCACTTCGGCCCTGGACCCTATTTCCACCATGCGCATCGAGGAGTTGATTCAGGAGCTGAAAGAGCGATATACTATTATTATTGTTACCCATAATATGCAACAGGCTGCTCGGATTTCAGATACTACCGCCTTTTTCCTCAGCGGGGATTTGATTGAGTTCGGGCCTACTGATGAGATTTTCACCAAACCGAAGGATAAAAGGACTGAGGATTACATCACCGGTCGCTTCGGTTAAGGTCAAGCATTCTGGAAGGGGTGTAGTAAAATGAGCGGTTCCGTTCGTCACAATTTTGATCAGGCCCTGGAAGAACTGCAAAAAGATATTTTGAGAATGGGTTCTATGGTGGAGACGGCAATCGTCAAAGCGGTGGAAAGTCTGGCTCGCCAGGATGTGAAAATGGCTCAGGAAGTCATCGATGGAGATGAAGCTATTGACCAGCTGGAAAAGGAAATCGATGACCGCTGCATGAAATTGATTGCTACCCAGCAGCCCATCGCCGGAGACCTGCGTAAAATCGGGGCCGGGCTCAAAATAATCGTAGACTTAGAGCGCATTGCTGACCACGCTACCGATATTGCCAAGGTGACCCTGCGTATGGCCAATCAGCCCTTGATCAAGCCTCTAATCGACATCCCCAAGATGGCCAAACTGGCCCAGGAGGAAGTGCGGGGCGTGCTGGACGCCTATGTACGTGGGGATGTGGAGCTGGCCAAGGAAACCTGCAAAAAGGATGATGAAATCGATCGCCTTTACCGGCTGGTCTTTGATGAGCTGGTGGAGATAATGCAGAAAGATCCTTCTACTATTACGCAGGCTACCCATCTGCTTTTTGTCGCCCGTTATCTGGAGCGGATTGGCGACCATGCCACCAATATCGGCGAAGGGGTCATCTACCTGGAAACCGGGGAAAGAGAGGATTTGAACAGATAATAAAGAAGCGGCAGCACACTGGCTGCCGCTTTAATCTTGCCCTTCTACGGAGGCGATACCATATTTTTCGAAGTGCCGGCGTAGACTGGTGATAGTCCTTTGTGAAACCCCCAATTCGGAAGCCATTTCCTCATCACTGCAACCTCGCTTGATTCCTGCAATAAAACGGTTCCAATCCACACCAGCTTCAGCACACATTTCCTTGATACTGGGCCGGGTATCCCAGGGGGCACCACGAGAGCTATATTTATGGCTCATAATTTTACCTCCTCTCTCGTTTAATATTTGACAATAAGCTGAAATTATTCAGACAAAATAGGATATCCTGCTGCAAGAAATAAATTTCACTTTCACAGCTTAAGCAGGAAAATGTGTTTTTCTGTCGAAAATACACAGGCAAAGAAAATAAATAAATAACTCCGAGCCCGGAAAGCCTAAGGCTGAAAGCTATGGCGCCGGGACGACCGCTTGCCGGTCCGGGGTAGCCGGGGAAACCTGACTGCCTCCCCTGTTTGGAAAGGAGTTTCGTTTGGACACTTTTCTTTTCAACAGGGGGAAAAGTGTCTTTTTATTTAGCGCAAAAGGACAAGGAGGTTAGAGTATGCAATCAAGAAAAACCGTTTTGCTCCTGGTGTTCATGTTACTGGCCGGCATCCTAACTGGCTGTACCACAGCTCAAAAGGCAAAAGAGCCCCTGACCATTTTTGCCGGCTCAGCGGTAAAACCGCCCCTGGAAGAAGTGATCCAGGCCTTTACTGCCCGGACCGGTATCCCGGTGCAGGCCAGTTATGGTGGTTCTGGTACCATGTTATCCCAGATGTTGCTGGCCCAAAAGGGTGACCTTTACATCCCGGGCTCCCATGATTTTATGGATATAGCAGAAACCAAACAGGCAGTCAAACCGGAAAGCAGAAAAATTGTCGCCTACCTGGTTCCAGCCATTGTAGTGCCCAAAGGCAACCCTAAAGGCATCAAGACCCTGGCGGACCTGGCGCGGCCGGGTGTGAAAGTGGGCATTGCCGAACCGAAAACCGTCTGTTTAGGCCTGTATGCTAAGGATATTTTTGCCAAAAACGGGCTGACGGCTGCCATCGAAAAAAACATCGTCGTTACTCCTAAAAGCTGTGAGGATACCGCAACGGTTGCTGCTTTAAACCAGGTAGATGCAGTTATCGGCTGGACGGTATTTGATAACTGGAATCCCGAGAAACTGGAAGTAATTCCCCTGCCAAAAGAACAGCTGGTCAAGATCGGCAATATTCCGGTGGCTATCAGCCGCTTCAGCCAGCAGCCGGAAACAGCACAGAAATTTATTGATTTCCTCACCTCAGAACGGGGAAAGGAAATCTTCCGAAAACATGGTTATGCGGTAGATGAGAAGGAAGTGAAATTTTGAGAGACAGCTTTGAGCGAGTAGCCAGAATTAATCTGCTGTTCTACCTCTTTTTTGTGGCTGCCTTGCTGGGGGCGATTGCCTTCAATATCCGGCCGGCAGCCCTGGTTCAGGCTTTTCTTTCCCCTGAAGTGCTGTTCGCCGTTCGCCTCAGTTTGCTGACAGCTACAACTACCACCATCATCAGCCTGGTTCTGGCTTTGCCTGCAGCTTATTTTCTGGCTCGCCGGCAATTTCCCGGCCGTAGCTTGCTGGAAACCTTTCTGGATCTGCCCCTGGTACTACCTCCCATTGTGGGAGGTGTTGCCCTGCTTCTCTTCTTCCGTAGCCCCCTGGGGCGATGGCTGGAGGGCATGGGCCTTTCCCCGGTTTTTACCGCTGGAGGTGTCATTCTGGCCCAGTTTACGGTGGTAGCAACCTATGCCTTGCGCTTATTGAAAACCACCTTTGAGACTATCGATCCCCGTCTGGAACAGGTGGCCCGTACCCTGGGCTGTAATAGCGGGCAGGTTTTCCGGCGGGTAACCCTGCCCCTGGCCCGGCCGGGCATCCTGGCCACCACTGTGATCACCTGGGCCAGAGCTCTGGGGGAATTCGGGGCTACTGTTACCTTTGCCGGTGCTACCCGGTTTAAGACGGAAGTTTTGCCTACCGCTATCTATCTCAGTCTCTCTTCAGTGGATATAGATCAAACAGTGGCACTGGCCCTGATTCTAATCTTCCTGGCGCTTCTGGCCCTCTGGTTATTGCGACTGGCAGCCGGAATAGGGAGGGAAAACAGTGATTAGACTGGAAAATATCCGGGTAACCCGGGGCAAATTCCGCCTGGAAGTGCCTGGACTTCATGTTCACAGGGGCGAGTATTTTGTTTTGCTGGGTCCCTCGGGACAGGGTAAAACCGTCTTGCTGGAAACCATAGCCGGGTTGCAGTTGCCGGATACAGGGCGCGTTTTATTGCAGGAGCGGGATGTCAGCGGCCTGCCACCGGAGAAGCGACAGATTGCCTATGTACCCCAGGATTATGCCCTTTTTCCCCATTTAACCTGTCGGGAAAATATCGCTTTTGCCGCATCCCGGGAGGAGGCCTATTACTGGGCAGAAAGGCTGGGAATAACCTCTTTGCTGGACCGCTATCCCCTGCGCTTGAGTGGAGGGGAAAGACAGCGGGTAGCCCTGGCCCGTGCCCTGGCGGCGGGTAGCCGGATTTTACTGCTGGATGAACCGCTGGCGGCACTGGATCCCCAGACCCGGGCCGAGTTCTGGCTATTACTGAAAAGGTTGCAACGGGAACAGCACCTGACCGTCATTCATGTTTGTCATGATTTCACCGAGGCTTATGTGCTGGCTGAGCGGATTGGTATTATCAACCAGGGCAAACTGGTTCAGGTCGGCAGCAAGGAGGAAGTCTTTCAGCATCCCGTTACAGAGGAGATTGCCCGCTTCGTTGGTATGAGCAACCTCTTCCCGGCACTGGTTGAAGCCCACAGTGAAACGGAGACCGTTCTTAACTGGCAGGGCTGGCAACTGCGGGTGACAGGAAATTGGCCGGTGACGGCAGGTCAAATGGTGAAATTCGGCATCAGGCCGGAAAATGTGATGCTGGTACGGCCGGAACGCCAGCTATCTGCCAATCTGGGGGAAAATATAGTGGAAGGGACCATTGTGGAGGAGATGGCCCGGGGTACCACCTATTTGCTCTGGGTGGAAATTGGTTGTCCAAATCAGGCCACAGAGAGGATGCTTATTGATTTACCCCGCCATGTTTATAACCGCCTGGAACTGGCTACCCGGCGGCAGCAGCGGCTGAGTTTGAAAAAAAATAACATTCATATATTTCCCCTCTTGCCATTTTAAAAATTTTCAGTTAATGTTAAAGTAAGTGAATGTGAATTTCAAATACAAGGAGCAGAAGCATGAACTATCAGGAGGCTTTGGACTATCTGGCTCAACAGACAAAATTTGGCATCAATTTGGGTTTGGAGCGCATTCAGGAACTTTTACGCCGTTTGGGTAATCCCCAGGATGGCCTGAAGGTAATCCATATCGGTGGTACCAATGGGAAGGGTTCAACGGCAGCCATGATAGCCTCGGTATTGCGGGCCGCAGGTTACAGAACCGGCTTATTTACCAGTCCCCACCTGCATAGCTATACGGAGCGCTATCGTATTAATGGCCAGGCTATCGCGGAAGATGAGGTAGCCCGGCTGATTACCGAGGTGCGACCGGTGCTGGAGCAGATGGTGGCAGATGGGATGGAAGCACCCACGGAGTTTGAAGTCAGCACTGCGCTGGCCTTCCTCTGGTTTGCCCGGCAGCAGGTGGACTGGCTGGTACTGGAAGTAGGCCTGGGAGGAGAAATCGACTCCACCAATGTGGTGAGGCCGGAAGTAGTGGTCATCACCAATGTGGGCATGGATCACATGGATTATCTGGGGCCCACCATTGCCGATATAGCCCGGGCCAAGGCGGGCATCATCAAGCCCGGGTGCCCGGTAGTAACAGGGGCCAGCGGTACGGCTCTGGAGATCATCCAGACCAGGGCCCGGGAGTTATCAGCTCCGCTCTGGTCTCTGGGACAGGAAATCCAGGTCAGGGACATTGACCTGAGTGCTACCGGCACAGCCTGTCGGGTACAGACACCCCGGGGAGAATATTTCATCCAGGTACCTTTACTGGGCGCCCATCAGGCTGCTAATGCTGCCCTGGCGGTAGCGGCCCTCTTGCACCTGCGGGAGCGGGGGGCAGAATGGCGGGGGGAACATTTGCGCTCGGGCCTGGCGGAAACCCGCTGGCCGGGCCGCCTGGAAATCATCAGCCAGCAACCGCTGGTGATTCTGGACGGAGCCCACAACCTGGCCGGGGCTCAGGCGCTGGCGGAAGCCTTGCCGCTGGTTACTGCCGGGCGGAGGCTTAATCTGGTTCTGGGGATGCTGGCTGACAAGGAAAGGGAAAAAGTGCTGGCTTTACTGGCACCCTGTATCCAGCATCTCATCATCACCCGGCCCAATAGCTACCGGGCCGGGGACTGGCAGGCACTGGCTGCTGTGGCCAGACAGTATCTGCCGGACAAGCGAGTGGAATTATATGAACAGGTGGAAAAGGCGATAGAGCGAGGGTTGGCCATCACTGATGCACAACAGGCTTTACTAATCACTGGTTCTCTGTATATGATAGCTGATGCTCGCTCCTATTTGTTAAAAAAATTGTCAAAGGGGGGCGCCGGGGTTGAAAGTATTTAAGATACCAGAGGCTACTATTATTCGTTTGTCGGTTTATTCTCGTTTTCTGGAACAGGCGGACAAAAAGGGGATTGTCACCATTTCTTCCGGGGAGATAGCAGAAGGGGTAGGAGTGAGCCCGGCCCAGGTCCGGAAAGACCTGGCCTATTTCGGGGAATTTGGTACCAGGGGTGTAGGCTATAATGTCAAGGATCTCCTGCATCATACCCTGAAAATCCTGGGTTTGTCCCGGGAATGGCCAGTAGTGGTAGTAGGGGCAGGTAATCTGGGGACGGCTCTGGTCAGTTACAGGGGTTTTCGGGAACGGGGCTTTAAAATTGTCGGTATCTTCGATAATGACCCTAACAAAATCGGTAAAACCATTGGCGACATGGTGGTGCAGTCCATGGAGGAATTGCCAGAGACAATCGCTAAGAAAAATGCTGCCATTGGCGTCATTGCTGTTCCGGCCACCATTGCCCAGGATGTGGCTGATTTACTGGTAAAAGCAGGGATTAAGGCGATTATGAATTTCGCCCCGAAAGCGCTGATGGTTCCGGATGCAGTGGAAATTCGCAATATTGATCTGGCCGTTACCCTGGAGATTCTTACCTTCAATCTCTGCATGCGGGAAAATGGCTTGTTATAGAAACCGGCTTCAGCCGGTTTTTTTTCTGTGAGAGCGGTCACATACTAATGACAGCTACAGCGGTATAATGAACTTAGTAACCGGATAGGAGTGAAAGCCCATGCAAGAGCGGCAGGATTTCTACCGTAACCTGAGTGAGGAATATGATCTGATGGTGGACTGGCCTTCCCGGCTGTCCCGGGAATTGCCTTTTCTTACTGGCGTTTTACAAAAACAGGCTGGCAAAAAGGTCATCGATGCTGCCTGTGGCACAGGTAACCATGGTCTGGCCCTGGCGGAACTGGGCTGGGAGGTTACTGGTACTGATGCCAGTCCGGAAATGGTGGCCATTGCCAGTACCAGGGCTGAACGCTGGCCCAACCTGAAGTTTTATCAGCTGCGCCTTGGTGAGCTGGCACGCCAGTTCGGGGAAGAGAAGTTTGACGCTCTTTTATGCCTGGGAAACAGCCTGCCGCATGTGCTGGAGCGCCCCCAGCTGGAACAGACTATCGGGGATTTCGCTCTGGTATTAAAATCCGGAGGAGTAGCGGTGGTCCAGCTGCTCAACTACCAGCGGATATTCAGTGAGGCTGAGCGCTTCCTGGCTCCAGTCAGCCGTAAAACCCAGGAGGGAGAGAGGCTTTATTTGCGCTTCTATGATTTCCTGCCGGAAAACTACCTGGATTTTAATCTGGTGGTCTTAAGGCAACAGGGGGGGAGCTGGCAGCAACAGGTAGAAACTACCCGCTTGCGGGGCTGGTTGGCCCGGGAACTGCTACCGGTTTTTCGTTCTCAGGGTTTTACCCGGATTGAGCTGTATGGAGATTATCAGGGCAAACCATATCAGGAGCTGAAAGCAAAAGACTTGATTATTGTAGCTTACAAGCTAGATGGAGAGGAGATGACAAAATGAACTGGACTAAAGAAGCAGAAGCAGCCCTGGAGAAAGTGCCCTTTTTCGTACGCCCCATGGCCCGAAAGGCGGTCGAGGAATATTGCAAGAAACATGGTATTGGTACTATTACCGAAGCAGAAGTTAAGGCGGCCCGGGAAAAGTTCCTGGCGGGAGTGGATGAAGAGCCCAAACCCGGGGAGCCGAAACCGACTAAAGTTGCGATCGTACGCTGTGATATTGTTTCCGAAACCTGTCCCGGTGTAGGTTGCATGAATGCCTGGAATAAGCGGAAAGTGCATTTTGAGCAATATGGGCCTGAGGCCGAATTGATTGGCGTCTTTACCTGTGGCGGTTGTTCCGGCCGCCGGGTTTATCGTCTGGTCAAGAAACTCAAGGATTATGGCCTGGATGTGGTTCACCTCAGTTCCTGTATGCTGATGGATGGCGATTATCCCAAATGCCCTTTCAAGCAGATTATCAAGGAAGGCATTCTGGGCCAGGGCGTCAGGGTTGTGGAAGGTACCCATCACTGAGTAATAAGGAAATTATTAGACCAGTAAGCAGGAAAAAGCCTAAATTTGTCGAATGCCTGTATATGTATACAAAATACATAGACAGGGCGGAGGCGTGATTATGCAATACAGAATGGAAAAAGATTTTTTAGGAGAAATGGCAATCCCGGCTGAAGCTTACTATGGAGTGCAAACAGCCCGGGCTCTGGAGAACTTCCCTATTACCGGCTATCGGCCTCACCGGGAACTGATCGTGGCTCTGGCTGCGGTAAAAGAGGCAGCCGCCAGAGCCAATGCCGAAATCGGTGCCCTGCCTGGCAGGGTAGCAGATGCCATCTGCCAGGCCTGCAGGGAAATCAGGGCCGGACAGTGGCAGGAATGGTTCGTGGTGGATGTGATTCAGGGTGGAGCCGGTACATCTCTGAATATGAATGCCAATGAAGTTATTGCCAACCGGGCCATTGAAATCCTGGGCGGTAACAAGGGGCAGTATAGTCTGGTTCACCCCAATATCCATGTTAACATGGCCCAGAGCACCAATGATGTGGTGCCTACGGCCTTCCGCATTGCGGCCTACCGGCTGGCCCAGGGGACACTGGAGGCCCTGGAGCAACTGATAGAAGCCATCGCAGCCAAGGCCCGGGAGTTTGACCATGTGCTGAAAATGGGTCGTACCCATTTACAGGATGCGGTGCCCATCCGGCTGGGGCAGGAGTTTGGGGCCTGGGCCCGTATGTTGCGCCGGGACCAAATCCGGATCGAACGGGCCCTGGAGAACCTGCTGGAAGTGAATCTGGGTGCGACTGCTGTGGGCACCGGGCTAAATGCTGATCCGGAGTACATTCGGCGCTCAGTGGAGATCCTGGCTGAAATCACCGGCCTGCCCTTGCGCAATGCCGAAGACCTGGTGGATGCTACCCAGAACACCGATGCTTATGTAGAGCTGTCCGGGGACTTAAAGACTCTGGCCGGCAATCTTTCCAAGATTGCCAATGACCTGCGGCTGATGGCCTCAGGTCCCCGGGCGGGTTTGGGTGAAATCAATCTTCCTCCCCGGCAACCGGGTTCGTCTATCATGCCAGGCAAAGTCAATCCGGTTATGGCCGAAGTAATTAACCAGATTGCTTTTCAGGTCAATGGCAATGATGTCACCATTGCCCGGGCGGCGGAGGCGGGTCAGCTGGAACTGAATGTAATGATGCCAGTGCTGATTTTCAATCTTCTGCAAAGCCTGGATATTCTCCGCAATGGCATGCAGGTGTTCCGGGACAAGTGTATAGCAGGCATTACCGCCAATGAAGAGCGCTGCCGGCAGCTGGTGGAAAACAGTGTGGGCATTATTACTGCTATCAATCCTCACCTGGGCTATGAGGTAGCCAGCCGTCTGGCCCGGGAGGCCATTAACAGCGGACGGCCGGTCAGGGAGCTGATTTTAGAACAGGGATTGCTGACGGAGGCAGAACTGGAAGCAATTCTGAATCCCTATGAGATGACCAGGCCCGGGATTCCGGCCAAACACCTGCTGGGATAAAAAGTGAGAAAGGCAAGGGGCTGTCCCTTGCTCTTTTTTTTACTTAATGATAAACTTTTGTTCAGAGGAGGCGGGATCAAGTGGGATACAAGGGAAATGGCCCGGGCAGCCCCTGGCTGCTGTTTTTATTGATAATCGTCGGGTCCCTGCTGGGCACCGCTTTAGGTGCCATTCTGGGGGAATATCTCTCTTTCCTGAATATCAGTCAATCCATCGGTTTTCCCACCACTACCCTGGATTTATCCTTTGCCAGAATTACCCTGGGCCTGCAATTGCGCATTTCCATCGCTACCCTGTTAGGAGCCCTTCTGGCCTATATGGCTTATCGCAAGCTGTAGGAGGGATACAGTGAAACTGGTTCTGGCATCAGCTTCACCCAGAAGACAGCAGCTGCTAAAGCTATTGGGCCTGGATTTTCAGGTCCTTACTGCCGATATTGATGAAACTCTGGATTCCACTCAGCCTCTGGCCAGTGCCATTCAGGACCTGGCCAGGAGAAAGGCGCAGGCGGTGCAAGAGCAATTGCCCGAGCGGCCTGCTGATCTGTACATACTGGCGGCAGATACAGTGGTAGTTTTAGAGGGACAGGTTCTGGGCAAACCCGCAAGCGCCAGGGAGGCTGAGGTGATGTTACAGTTTTTATCCGGGCGCACTCATCAGGTCATGACGGGAGTGGTGTTGTTGCGGGCTGATGGAGATTGCTGTTATAGCGATTATGCAGTAACAGAAGTGGCTTTTCGACCACTGACGGCTGCCGAAATCAGGGCCTATGTGGCCACTGGCGAGCCGCTGGACAAGGCCGGTGCTTATGGTATCCAGGGTCTGGGCAGCTTACTGGTGGATAGAATCAATGGTTGCTATTACAATGTAGTCGGCTTGCCGCTGGTCAAAACCATGCAGTTATTGCGGCAGGCAGGCTGGCGGATTTTGAGCTGAGCGGGCACCGCCCGGTTTGCCGGGACAAAAACAAAAGAGGTGACCGCCATGAAAAATCTTTCCATGCGTCATTTACCCCCGGAGCAAAGGCCGCGGGAGCGTTTGCTCCAGCAAGGTCCGCGGGTCCTCAGTGATGCGGAACTGCTGGCTATTCTCTTGCGCACCGGAGTTGAAGGGGAGTCGGCCTTGCAGCTGGCCCACCGGCTGCTGGCTGAGGCCGGAGGGATAAAAAATCTGGCCAAAAAAACGGTGGAGGACATTCTGCATTTACCTGGTATTGGCCCGGCCAAAGGGGCGCTGATTTGCGCTGCTTTTGAGCTGGGACGCCGGGTAGCTACTGCTCCCTCCAGCCGTTTACCTGTAATCAGCGGACCTGAGGATGCCGCTGATCTGGTTATGGCTGAGATGGCAGCCCTGGAAAAGGAACATTTTCGGGTGATCCTGCTGGATGTGAGAAACCGGGTGCTGGGGATTGATGAATTGTCCATTGGTGGCATGACCAGGGCCCTGGCAGACCCGCGAGCCTTGTTCAAACAGGCTTTGCGCAAAAATGCCGTGGCCTTAATCCTGGTCCATAATCACCCCAGTGGTGACCCACGGCCCAGTACAGAGGACATCCATTTAACCAGGCAATTGATGCAGGCGGGACGGCTTCTGGACATAGTCATATTAGATCATATCATCATCGGGGATAATAAATACTGTAGCCTGAAAGAAGAAGGGTTGCTAGGCAGTTAGAAAGGAGACGGAAAAATGGTATTCGGCTTATTTTCCAGAGATATGGGTATAGATTTGGGGACTGCCAACTCACTGGTGCATGTGCGCGGCAAAGGGATCGTGCTGCGGGAACCTTCGGTGGTAGCCATCCAGAAGGAGACAGGCAAAGTTCTGGCTGTGGGCTTAGAGGCCAAGCAGATGATTGGCCGGACGCCGGGGAATATTGTTGCTATTCGCCCCATGAAAGACGGAGTCATTGCCGATTATGACATTACCCGGGAGATGCTGCGCCATTTTATGAACAAGGCGCTGAAGCGCAAAGCCAGCCTGGTGCGCCCCCGGGTTGTGGTCAGTATCCCTTCCGGGGTGACACCGGTGGAGAGAAGGGCGGTCAAAGAAGCGGCTCTGCAGGCCGGGGCCAGGGAGGCCTACCTGATTGAAGAACCCATGGCAGCGGCCATTGGGGCCGGTTTGCCGGTGGAAGAACCTACCGGCAATATGGTGGTGGATATCGGGGGTGGGACAACTGATGTGGCGGTGATCTCCTTAGGAGGGATTGTCACCAGCCGCTCCATCCGCATTGGCGGTGATGAGATGGATGAGGCTATCATGGCTCACATCAAACGCACCTATAATCTGGCTATTGGTGAACGCACAGCGGAAGAAATCAAGATCAATATCGGCAATTGCTATCCCACAGGCAAGACGGAGACCTATGAAGTGCGAGGCCGGGACCTGGTTACCGGTTTGCCCAAAAATGTCCTGGTTACTTCTGAAGAAATAGCCCGGGCCCTGGCGGAGCCGGTAACAGCTATCCTGGAAGCTATTAAATTTACCCTGGAAAAAACTCCCCCCGAACTGGCAGCGGATATCATGGACCGGGGTATTATGATGGCAGGTGGCGGGGCGCTGCTCAAAGGGCTGGATCGGCTGGTCAGCGAACAGACCGGCATGCCGGTGCATATTGCCGAAGAGCCCCTGGCTGCTATTGCCATGGGTACAGGTAAGTGCCTGGAAAATCTGGATACCTGGCGCCGGGTGCTGGATCGTGGCTAAAGCTGGGCAAGGCAGGTGAATAGTTTGAGGCAGAATAGACGCAGGGGATGGGGATTCCTGGCCCTGTTGCTTGTGCTGGCATTGTTGTTCCTGAATAAATGGACGGCAACCGATCGAACCCAGTTGACGGCATTAGAACGCTGGTGGCGCGATGCGGTGGCTCCTTTGCAAGCAGGCATTGCCTCCCTGACCAGGGGGGCTGTCTCTGTTGGTGAGCGGTTTACCGATTGGGAACTGCTGGTAGAGGAAAATCGCCGTTTGAAACAGGAAAATGCGGAATTGAAGAAAAAGGTACTGGAACTGAGAGAAATGGAGTATCAAAATGTTCGTTTGCGGGAAGCTCTGGGTTTTGCCCGGCAGCAGGGAAAAAGCCTGGACCTGCTGGCTGCCAATATCATTGCCCGCGAACCCAATCGCTGGTTCAGCTGGGCCATGCTCAACCGTGGCAGTGCAGATGGTATCAAGCCGGGCATGGCCGTAGTCAGCACCTATGGCCTGGTAGGCAGAATCACTGAGGTTACCGAACATACCGCTACCGTTACGCTGCTGCTGGACCGGCGCAGCGCTATCGGAGCCCTGATTCAGGGCAACCGGGTGCCTGGTGTGGTAGAAGGTGCAGGGGAACGCTCTGACTGGCTGCGCATGATTTACCTGCCCAAAGATGCCCCTGTTTTCCCCCGTCAGGAAGTTATTACTTCCGGCCTGGGCAGTGATTTGCCCCCCGGGCTGCCTATTGGTACCATTACCGAGGTAAAACCTGCCGGGGATGGGCTTTTCAAGTATGCTCTGATCAAGCCCCATGCTGATTTTTTGCGTCTGGAAGAGGTCTTTGTGGTAAGGGGGCGGCGCTGATGGCGTTGGCAGGCTGGTTAGTGCTGCTCTTGTCCTTGCTGGCCGGATTGCTAGCGGAAAAATCCCTCTGGCCTTTTTTGGGTTTTTATGGAAGTGGCCCTGATTTTGTCCTAATTTTGACGGTTTTTGTTGCCTTATACCATGGCCGCCGGCGGGGGGCCTGGTTTGGCCTGCTGGCCGGGTTATTACAGGATATGCTGTTTGGCTATTTTATCGGTCTGTCGGCTCTGGCCAAGTGGCTGACTGCCTATTTTGTTGGTGAGCTGGATCAAATAATTTACAAAGAGATTTCCTTTATTCCGGCTGCTTTTGTTTTTTTTGGTGCCCTTTTCAATGACCTGATTCTGTTAATCGGAGTTTCCCCTTTTTATCCAGCGGATGCCTGGGGAACAGGTACACTCATTGATAGTTTATTAAGGGCCAGCTATACGGCCTTTTTTGCCTGGCTTTTTTATCGGCCCTTTGCCCGTTCAGCCCGTACGGGATGGTTAAAGCCCAGGGAGTATTGATGATGGAGGAACGGTGCCATGACTATGAAAGGGATTGAGAAACGGATGGGGGTCATGCAGGCCATAGCCGGGATCATTTTTGTGGTTTTGCTTTCCCGGCTGGCCTACATGCAATTGGTCGAGCAGGAAAAATACACCTTGATGGCCCAGTCCAACCGTATCCAGCTGGCCACTGTCACGGCGGCCAGAGGGGAAATCATGGACCGTAATGGCAAAGTTCTGGCCAGAAGCCGGCCTTCTTTTAATATTTCTGTTGCCCTGGTGGATTTGAAAAAAGAGGACCAGGAAGAGGTTTTTCGCCGGCTGGCTTCATTGCTGGGCAGGAAAGCAGAAGATATAGAAAATCTGGTCAAGCAACAACCGAAAAAATATGTTCCGGTTCCGATTGCAGAAGATGTGCCCCTGGAGGTAGTCACCAAAATTGAAGAAAGGCGCATGGAGCTGCCGGGAGTAATTGTGGAGGTCAAACCCCAGCGGGAATATGTTTACGGGGATTTCCTTTCCCATGTTCTGGGCTATGTACGCCAGCCCAGTCAGGAATTTTTGCAAAAAATGATTGAACAGTATCCGGAAGAAGACTACAAATTAAATGATAAACTGGGTATTACCGGTATTGAACGCTGGTTTGAAACGGAATTACATGGCAAAGATGGCGCCCGCCAGGTGGAAGTGGATGCCCGTATGCGGCCCGTCCGCGATCTGGGCGTAGTGGAGCCGGTGCCAGGGAATAACCTTATCCTCACCATTGACAGCCAGTTGCAGAAGGTAGCGGAAGAATCCCTGATCCGCACCATGGCCCAGGTGCAGCGGGAATTCCCTGATGCCAAAGGCGGGGCGGTAGTGGTGCTGAATGTTCGCACCGGGGAAGTGCTGGCTATGGCCAGCAAACCTTCCTTTGACCCCAATCGCTTTAACCGGCCGATTTCCAAAGAGGAATGGGAAACAACCTTTTCCGACAAACTGCCTTTTCCGCCTTTGCTTAACCGGGCCATTTCCCCTTTTGCTCCTGGTTCTACCTTTAAAATGGTGACTGCAGCTGCAGCCCTGGAAACCGGCAGCATTGGTCCCGGCTTTTCTGTTTATGACCCCGGCTATTACCAGCTGGGCAATCGCAAATTCAAATGCTGGCAAATTTCCGGCCATGGCCGGGTGGATTTGAAAAAGGCCATCCAGGTTTCCTGCAATACCTTCTTTTTTACGGCGGGGCTGGCGGCGGGCAATGACCAGATCGCCCGCTATGCCAAAGAATTCGGACTGGGAGAAAAAACAGGCATTACTCTGCCGGGGGAATCCAGCGGGACTGTACCTACTGAGGAATGGAAAAAGGCTCTGAATACTCGCTTGCTGAAATGGCGTTATGATGCTCTCTATGCCGAACTGGAGGAAAAGTACAAAAACAAACTGGCTCAGGCTAAAACCGAGGAAGAAAAGGACAAAATCCTGAAACAGAAGGAAAAGGATAAAAAGCGGCTGGATCGCTCTTACCAGGCAGAGTTGGAGTACAATACCGCCTGGCATGCCTATGATACTCTGAATATGGCTATCGGGCAGGGGTCGAACCAGTATACTCCCCTGCAGCTGGCCAATTATGTAGCAGCCATTGCCAATGGCGGTTATCTCTATCGTCCGCAGCTGGTCAAAAAAATAGTTGACCATTCCGGCCGCACTCTCAAGGAATTTAAACCGGAACTGATTCGCAAAGTCAATGTCTCGGATAAAACCCTTTCCCTGTTGCGCCAGGGCATGCTGGCTGTAACCCAGCCTGGCGGTACGGCAGCTGGCCGCTTCGCCGGTTTCCCGGTGAAGGTAGCTGGTAAGACCGGAACCGCCCAGGTTTTCGGCAAGGACAACCATGGCCTCTTTGTTGGCTTTGCCCCTTACGACAAGCCGGAAATCGCTGTTGCCGCTATAATTGAACATGGCGGCCATGGCGGTACTTCTGCCGGGGTGGTGGCCCGGGATGTACTGGCAGCCTATTTCAAGGTCCCGCAGGAAATGTTGAAAAAAGGCGGAACCAGTGCGGAAGAGTAAGAAATTTTTTTGGCTTCCACTGGCAGGAATTATTAGCTATTTGGAGAATTTAAGTTATGTCCAGGAGGGAACATCTTGGGGAAGGACGGTTCACATGCGGGAATTCAATTTCCGGAACAACAGGCTTGATTCCAATATTAATCTGGGTTCGGAAGCCAGCAGGCCGACAATGTTGATTCATCGCACCTTGCGTTCCGGTCAGAAAATCAATTATGATGGCAATGTGGTGGTAATCGGCGATGTCAACCCGGGAGCAGAAATCATCGCTACTGGTGATATAGCGGTCATGGGCACCCTGCGGGGAGTGGTCCATGCCGGGTCCCGGGGGGATCAATCGGCAGTGGTTACTGCCTTTCGACTGATGC
Organism: Carboxydocella sp. JDF658; assembly: GCF_002049395.1. Lineage (NCBI taxonomy): Bacteria > Bacillati > Bacillota > Clostridia > Eubacteriales > Clostridiales Family XVI. Incertae Sedis > Carboxydocella > Carboxydocella sp. JDF658. The sequence goes on from NZ_BDLR01000001.1 coordinate 64,251, forward strand.
CTACCCAGTTGCGCATTGCTGATCAGATTACCCGTGCTCCTGATGAAAACTATCCGGAACCGACAGTCCCGGAAATGGCCTATATCAGGGATGGGCGGGTTGTGATTGAACAGTACCAGCCAAATCGGGAATTCAAACGCTAAAATACCAGTGAGGAGGAACAGGGATGGGCGAAGTAATAGTCATCACCTCCGGTAAGGGCGGAGTAGGGAAAACTACGACAACGGCCAATATCGGTACCGGACTGGCAGCTGTTGGCAAAAAGGTGGTACTGGTGGATACCGATATCGGTTTGCGTAACCTGGATGTTGTGATGGGCCTGGAAAACCGCATCGTTTATGATATTGTCGATGTGGTAACAGGCCAATGCAAGTTAAAGCAGGCCCTGATCAAGGACAAGCGCTTCGAGAACCTCTATCTGTTGCCTGCCGCTCAAACCAAGGATAAGACCGCTGTTAATGAACAGCAGATGCGGGCCCTGACCGCAGAACTGAAAGAGGAATTCGATTATGTTATTATCGACTGCCCGGCTGGAATTGAACAAGGCTTCAAGAACGCTATTGCCGGAGCTGAGAAAGCGATTGTAGTCACAAACCCTGAAGTTTCGGCAGTCCGGGATGCAGATCGCATTATTGGCATGCTGGAAGCTCATAATTTGCGGGAACCGGAATTGATTATTAACCGGATGCGGCCCAAAATGGTCAAGGCCGGGGACATGATTTCCATCGAAGATATGCTGGATATCTTGGCCATTAAGCTGCTGGGCGTGGTGCCTGATGATGAAAGCATCATTGTTTCCACCAACCGGGGCGAACCGGCCGTAACTGATCCCAATTCCAGGGCCGGACAGGCCTATCGCAATATCGTCAGGCGGATTCTGGGTGAAGATGTGCCATTGATGAATCTGGAAGAAAATGAAGGCTTGATGAGCAGACTGAAGAAATTAATCGGGATGAAATAGGCCAGGCGGAGAGGGGGAAAGAGAGTGTTTGACTTTATCAATAAACTGTTTGGAAGGGAAACCGCTGCCAGCAAGGATGTTGCCAAGCAGCGCCTGCAACTGGTGCTGGTACATGACCGGGCCAGCATTTCCCCTCAGATGCTGGAAGCCCTCAAAACCGACCTGATTCAGGTGATCACCAAGTATGTGGATATCGATGAACAGGCCCTGGAAGTGGCTTTTGAAAACACTCCGGACAACACAGTGGCTCTGGTGGCCAATATTCCGGTCAAGAGAATGAAACGGGGAGCTGTAGTGGGCGCTGAATAAGCGCTCTTTCTCTTTTTTTTGGCTAAAAAAAATGATAAACTGGGATTCAGGGAATAAATATACAGGATAGTAGTGAAGCTGGAGGTAAAAAACTTTGGATAGACGGTTGTGGAAAAATGTCGATTTTGTGCTGCTGGCAGTAGTTTATGCTATTATCATTTATGGCCTGGTTATCATTTCCAGCGCCACCCATGTCACCCAGGGCGGGGGTAATAACCCCTATCTGTATGTGGAAAGACAGGCGATCTGGGCGATTATCAGTACAGTAGCCCTGCTGGTGATGATGACCATTCATTATGAGGATTTGCTGCGGATGAGCAAGTACCTTTATGGTCTTAACCTGCTTCTCCTTTTACTGGTGGAGATAGCCGGGAAAGTGGGAGGCGGGGCCCAGTCCTGGCTAGGGTTTGGTTCAGTGGCCGTTCAGCCTTCTGAATTTGCCAAAATCTTTATTATTATAACTCTGTCCAATTTGCTGGCGCGCAAACAGGGGCAGCTCAACAGCTTCCGGGACCTGTTGCCGGTGGCTATCCATGTCGGGATTCCCATGTTGCTGATCCTGGCCCAGCCTGACCTGGGAACAGCCCTGGTGTTTATTGCCATTACCCTGGGCATGTTGTATGCAGCCGGCACCAGACCGCTGCTGCTGGTTATTATCATCATCACCGGTCTGACTCTGGCTATCGGGGGAGTGTGGGCCCATCTGCAGGGTTATATCCACCTGCCGCTGAAAGACTACCAGCTCAAGCGTTTGATTATATTCATCAATCCTGACCTGGATCCGGTGGGAGCTGGTTACCATGTACGGCAGAGCCAGATCGCTATTGGCTCCGGCGGTTTATGGGGCAAGGGGCTTTATCAGGGCACCCAGAACCAGCTCAATTTTCTGCCGGAACAGCACACCGATTTCATTTTTTCTGTGGTGGGGGAAGAACTGGGCTTTGTCGGGGCAGCAGGGTTGTTGATCCTTCTCTTTTTACTGGTATTCCGGGGCCTGCGCATTGCTGCCCAGGCCCGGGATATTTACGGAGTGACCATGGCAGCCGGGGTCGTATCCATGTACCTCTTTCATATTCTGGAAAATGTGGGCATGACTATTTCCATCATGCCCATCACCGGTATACCGCTGCCCTTTTTCAGCTATGGGGGCAGCAATCTCCTGGCCAATATGCTGGGTATAGGAATTTTGCAGAGTATTTATATGCGCCGGCAGAAAATCCTGTTTTAGGTCTGGAGGAAGGGGTTACGCCATTCCATTAACAGGCCGTAATTGCCTGATTCATCATCTTCCAGATAGTCGGGGACCAGGGCCAGGGGAGTACGGCCACATTTAAGGAGAAAAGTGATGACCGGGTCGGCAATTTTTCCTGCCAGTACCTGGTCGATATACTCCCGGGCACTAAGCTGGTCCTGGTAGTGATGATAACCTGGCAGGCGGCCACCTCCCACCAGCCTCTCTACCCCAAGGTGAACCACGGTGGCATACATGGCTTCCATCAGGGCCCGGCCAATTCCCGCTTTGCGCCAGCCGGGGCGGACACTGATATCCACTACATACAGGGCGTTACCCTGGGGATGAAAGGCGCCTTTGATATAGCCCTGGTCAGTAGCAGTGGCCCAGTTTTCCGGCTGGTCGGGATCAAACATGGTGCGAACGGCGGTCATGGACCCTACCAGCTGGCCATCGATTTCCGCACAGAGGGCGCCTGCGGGAAAGATAGTGACATGATTGGTCAATTGCTCTTCATTCCACCACAGTTCCGAGGGAAAAGGGGGCGGGAAACACTCCCGCTGGATGTCGATCAGCTGGGGAATATCAGCCAGGGTGTAATTGCGAATCACGAGCGGGCGAAAGCCCTGGTCAGTAGGGACCAGACGGGTTAGTTTCATGCTACCTGCCTCCTTAGTTTTAAAGTAAAGGGGAAAGAACGGTGAAAATCGCAGCAGTACAGTGGTTGATGCAGCCATTAACCTGGGCTGAGTTTGAGAAAAAGTATAGTCAGACGATAGCTTTTGCTGCCCAGAGCGGGGCCCGGCTGGTGGTGTTTCCGGAATATGTAACCGGGGGCTTACTGGCCCGGCATAACCTGAAACAGGAACGGGACCTGCCCTTTCACTGGGCAGAATACAGCCAACCCTTTCGCCAGCTGGTGCAAACCCTGGCCGAGGCTTATCAGATTGCGATCATTTCCGGCAGCCAGATAGAACGCCAGGGACAGGTCTTTTATAATGTCTGCCATTTGGCTGTACCCGGTAAAGGGCTATTGACCCAGGCCAAACTGCACCTGACTCCCTGGGAGCAGGAATACTGGCAATTGACTGCGGGAGAGGAGCTGGTACTGGCCAGCCTGCCAGACGCCACCGTGGGAGTGATGATTTGTTATGACAGTGAGTTTCCCACAGTTGCAGCAGCGCTGGCTGAGGCTGGGGCCGACTTGCTCTGTTGCCCCTACTGTACGGAAGATGAGGCCGGTTTCTGGCGCGTGCGCTACTGTCTGCAGGCCAGGGCAGTGGAATTGCAGCTAGGGGTGGTGGCCAGCCCTACCATTGGTTTTTTACCGGAAGTGCCGGGTTTGGAACAGCATCATGGCCGGGCGGCTCTGCTTACCCCCTGTGATCTCGGTTTTCCACCCCGGGGCATCCAGGCTGAAGGTCAGCCTGGCCTGGAACAGATCCTGATCGCGGAACTGCCTCTAGCTCAAATTCGGGCCAGTCGCCAGCAGGGCAGTGTCAGGCCCTGGGATGTGCGGCGCCAGGATTTAATGCAGCTACCAGTAAGGAAATTATAACATGATACCTGGGCTTTTGCCTATTTTTTAAAAGGGTGACACGCAAGAAAACCAAAAGGGATACACTGGATTAGCCGAAGATTTTGAGAGGAGGCTTATCCTATGTATCCTGCAATGGGTTGTCATGAATACCATGAACTGGCAACAAAAATTTATGAAGCCATAAAAATGGAACACACCGATGGCATGTACTATGACCAGCTGGCAGAAAAAGCTCCTACCGATGAGGCCAGACAGATTATTAAAAACATGGCCAGGGATGAGCACTGTCACGCTCACACTCTGGAAATGGTTTACAAAGAACTGACGGGAATGAATCCACCCCCTGAACCCCAGCCGCCCCAGGTAGGGGAATATACGGAAGCCCTGCGGCAGCGCCTGAAAGCGGAAACGGACGCAGTGGAATTTTATCGGGAACTGTATCTCGCAACTCATAACTATTATTTGCGGGATATTTTCTTCCGGATTATGAATGATGAAATTGAACATGCCCTGCGCCTCATTTATCTGCTGACCTTCTAACCGGTCCGATTGGACTATTTTTGGACTATTCTCAATCTGGCAAAAGGATTTTTCCCCCTGGGCAGGAATTACTGCCTGAGGGGGGTTTTTTATGACTACTAAGAAACGCATATTACTATTGACAGCTGCTGGTATTCTGATTATACAGGGGACTATTCTTGCCCTCATCAATATGGCCGGCCGGTATCAACTTTGGAACTGATGGATTTGAAATCTGGCAGCAGCACCTGGAGACAGCAGGAGCTGATTGCCCCTCTGCATGTGGGGCATTTTCCCATTGCTGCTCTCAAAATCCAGCTGGATGCCAGCCAGGCAAGTAAAAACCGCCGGGAACGCCTCCTGGTTCTAGCTGTTCTGGGATTAGTTTCCTCTCTGATGGTGCTGGCCTTGATTGCCTGGTTTTTAAAGCGGCTGGAGGAAAAAAACCGACTGACAGCACAGCTGGCCTCCTTAAGCCAGCAGCTCTTGACCTATAGTCAGCTAAATCAGCAGCTGGCCGGCCTGCTGGCGGATTTTGCGGCCCTGGCCGGTTGCTCCGGGCTGGCGGTAGCTGGTAAAATGGAAGATGATAACTGGGACTGGCTTATATCAAAGGGACTTTTGACCTTTCTCCGTTCCTATGGGCAGGAATTTGGCCGCCGTCACGGCCTGCAAGTGGAGCTCCATCATTCCGGCCAAGAACCCCGGCTGCCGGCGAAAGCCTATCAACAGGTGGTACGGATTGTGCAGGAAGCCCTGCATAACGTGGCCAAACATGCCCGGGCCAGCCGGGTGGATATCAGCCTGGGCTGTGCGGAACAGCGCTGGTGGTTGATGCTGGCTGATAATGGCCAGGGCTTTGACCTGGAGCAGACCGGAGCCAACTCCTACGGGCTTTCCATTATGGCAGAGCGGGCAGCAGAAGCCGGACTGGAATTTACCATTGAAAGTGAACCAGGACAGGGGACTGTAATACGCCTGGCCGGGAGGTGGGAACATGAGTAATACCCTTTTTCTGCAACTGGCCCTGCTTTCCCTGGCCATTGTACTATTAAACAGCCTGGTTTTTCTTGGATTTGCTTTGTTCGGGAAAGATAGAAAACAGATCTTCGGTCTGGCCATGCTGATTCTGTCCCTCTTGCCCCTGGGGGCTATTGGCTGGCAGCTGTACCAGGGATTGGAACTGAAAGCCATGGTCCGGCCCCAAACTCCTTCCTTCAAGGATGGCAGAGAGGTGCTGGAACACTTTTGCCTGAACTGCCATCGCTGGCAGGGGCAGGGGGGAGAGATAGCTCCCGATCTCTCCCAGCTTTTGCGGGATTACACACCGCAGCGGCTCAAGCAATTGTTGAAAAGGCCAGCCAACCAGCTGATGGTGAGTGTACCCCTGGGGGAAGAAGAGGCCCAGAGGCTGATGGAGTACTTCCTGGAGCAAGGGCTGCTGCAGGGCAAAGATAGGACGGCTGAGACGGAAAACCAGCAAATACCTGCTATTTTTCGCGATAAGCAATGTTTACTCTGCCATCGTTTGGACGGGACAGGAGGGGAAATTGGCCCTGATTTGCGAGAAGCCTATCAGCGCAATGGTGCTGCCGGGCTGAAAGCCAAACTTTCCGGGAGCGGGCAGTCCCAGGGGATGATGCCTGTCATCCCGTTAACGGAAAAGGAAATGGCAGAAATGATCAAGTACCTGGAGGCGAAACAGTGATCGGTAAACGGATTATTAAAACAGCAATAGCTGCAGCGCTGACGATGGTTGTAGCCCGAATTTTTCATCTGGATTATCCTTTTTATGCGGTAATCGCTGTTATTGTCGTCATGCAATCAACTCTGGGCAGTTCCCTGGATGCGGGCATCAACCGCCTGCTGGGAACAGTGGTAGGTGCCATTACGGGGGCGCTGGCTGCCATCAGCCTGGGCAGCACTCCCTGGGCCCTGGGCCTGGGGCTGCTGGTGACCATTTATCTCTGTAATCTCCTGGGGCTGGTGGAATCCATCAGCATAGCCGGGATAGTTCTAACAGCAGTAGTGCTGGAACAGGCTACTCACCCCTGGCTTTTTGCCTGGGGAAGATTTCTCGATACTATGATGGGTATTTTTGTAGCCTGGCTGGTCAATGCCCTGTTATGGCCACCACGCCTGGAGAAAGTGGTACGCACCCGGTTGAGTGAAGTATTACTGGAGATGGCAGAACTTGTGCAGCAGCTGGCAACTACAACAGGGCAAGGAGAAGAAGCCGGGTGGAAACAATGGCGCCAGCTGGGGGAGAAAATCAGCAGCACCTGGCGTTTCTGGCAGGAAAATCGGCGGGAAATGGAACAAAAACTGCTGGGAGATGACCACTGGCAGCTCTGGTTTGATACCGTGGAAAGCATCTATCATAATTTGCTCATTTTGCAACGGATTGGCCTGTGGCCGGAAGGGCAAGTTATTCTCAGGGCAGTCGGAGAAGAACTCAGACAGGCTGCCAGGGCCATTGCCGTAAACCAGCGCCCCGGTCTCAAGTCAATAGATCTTCGCTATTTGGCGGAACAAGCGGCACAGGCTGATGGGACTACAACGACCCTGGGCTGGCAGACTTTACTGCAAATTGCCCGTGACCTGCAAAAATTGTAATAAAACAGGACTGGCCCCCATATTCATTATTGTGAAATGAAGATGGGGGTGCTTGTTTATGCGCTATAAACGCAATGAACAGGGCTGGCAGGAAGAAATAGAGGAAAGGGAAAAGTTCTACTGGGCCCGCCCGGAGGAACGCTATTACCGGCAACAGCCAGGGCGCAGAAGCTCTGGTATTTTCACCTGGAGCGGCGGTTTTGGTCCGCAGCGTCCCTGGTACCAGCGTTTGCTGGCCAACAGGCTTTTAATTCAATCGATACTGGCCCTCCTGATTTTTGCTGTAGCCATCGGAGTTAATGACCGGCAGGATCCCCTCAGCCAGGGGGCCAGTGCAGCTATCAGGTATCTGCTTAACACTGATACTGAACTGGAACCAGTACTGGGGCGCATCGTCAAGGTGGTGCTAAGCGGTGAATTTAACGAATGGCCGACATTAACTGCCCTAACTACCAAACCTGAGGAGACTAAACCGGCCGTAAGCAACCAAACCTTTGTGCTTCCCCTTTCCGGTCAGATCAGCAAAAAATTTGGCTGGGTGATGGAGCCCAACAGTGATTATCCCAGATTCCACCAGGGGATAGATATTCTGGCTCCGACAGGGACGGAAGTGAAGTCTGTTCTGGCCGGTACTGTCACTAAAACCGGCGAGGACAGGGTTTATGGCAAATATGTAATGATCAAACACGATGAGATCTGGAGCAGCTATTATGCCCATCTGGATGAAATCAAGGTAAAAATGGGAGACAGGGTAGAGGCAGGCCAGGTCATCGGCACAGTGGGTCAAAGCGGGGTGGCCGATACGCCCCATTTGCATTTTGAGCTTTCTGAGAAAGGGCAGGTAATTGACCCCCTGGAGAAACTGGGGAAAGACAACATCTAGCCGGGAGGGATACAGATGCGCTTCAGGATCAATCCCTGGTTTCTGGCCCTCCTGGCCTTCTATTTTTTTACCGGGCTGTTGTACAAGGCTTTGCTGGTTTTTTTGCTGGTAACAGGCCATGAGCTGGCCCATGCTCTCGTAGCAAGGCTGCTGGGGATTCGAGTCAGAGAGATAGAGCTGTTGCCGGTAGGTGGAGTGGCACGCCTGGAAGGCCCTCTGGAGCTTAAGCCATTTACTGATATTATAATAGCTGCTGCCGGGCCAGCCTTTAATTTTAACTTGCTGATTCTGTTCTTCGCAGGCCAAAAGCTGGGTTTACCCCAGGGGGTGGACTATGATTGGCCTGGCCTGCAATACTTCTGGCGAATTAATGTATTGTTGCTGGTATTTAATCTTTTGCCTGCTTTACCCCTGGATGGGGGGAGAATCCACCGGGCACTACTGGCCACAAAATTAGGATTGAAACGGGCAACTGAACTGACGTTATATCTCAGCAGTGGACTGGCTTTGAGCCTTATGCTACTGGGCCTGGTTGGCCTTTATCTGGGCATAACCGGTCTGGATTTCTTTTTGGTGGCCTTTTTTCTTCTATATACAGCTCGGAAGGAAAAAGCCTCTACACCCTATTTAATCTGGAGAACGCTTCTGGAAAGACACCGAATCGAGCAAAATCTCATGCTGGCAGAAGGCCAGGTGCTGGTAGCAGGTTCGCAGTTAACGGTACTAGAACTGGTGGAAAAATTGCGGGCAGGCGGATACAATCTGGTGTGTGTAATTGATGAAGAAGACAGCTGCTGTTACTGGATAAAGGAACACGAGTTATTGGATATACTGCTAAATGGTGAGGGAGAAACACGGCTAAAAAAAATCATAAAAAGGTGTTGACAGATGAATTTAAGATGTGTTAATATAAGCAAGCGCCCGGCAGACAGTACTGCAGGGCGCGAGAAAAATAAAAACTTGTTGTTGACAAAAACGCTGCCGATGTGATATTATAACTAACGTCGCTGATGCGAGGTTCGAAGTTGGATGTTCGAGGTTCGAATCCGGGAAGCGGTCATACTGAGGTTGATTAGAGGCGAGTAGTACAAGGAAGCTGCGACGGAGCCACCGGAGGCGTACTGGAGGTACGTCGAGGACCTCGACGCAGACGGCAACGCAGTCAGACGAAGCTTATAAAAAACCGAACAGATCCTTGAAAACTGAACAGGATGTTCTACACCGTAAAACGGACTCGTCAGTTTCACGAGTAACT
>NZ_BDLR01000002.1:0-20417 GCF_002049395.1 Carboxydocella sp. JDF658
CAAAATGGCTGACAAAATGTGGAATGGGACTACCCTCTATTACCACTAGCCCTTTTGGCCAAAGAACTGGAGTCCTTAATTACATATAATTACATAAATGGCATATATACCATAATGCGTAATGACCAAAACATAGTTGACTACCATTCATAAAATTAATGCAACGCTACTGAATAAAATAGTACGTTTTTAGTACGTTTTATAAAACATGAACCCTATAAACCTTTTAATATCAAGGTTTATAGGGTTTGTCTTAACTATTCCCACTCAATGGTGCCAGGAGGCTTAGAAGTTATATCATAGACAACCCGGTTCACATGGGGGACCTCATTGACAATCCGGTTGGAGATGCGCTCCAGCAGCTCATAGGGCAAGCGGGCCCAGTCCGCAGTCATACCGTCCTCACTGGTCACTGCTCGCACTACGATAGTGTATGCATAAGTGCGTTCATCCCCCATCACACCCACACTTTTCATGGAAGGCAGTACGGCGAAATACTGCCATACCTGTTTGTTCAAGCCCGCATTAAAGATCTCTTCAGTAACAATCGCATCAGCTTCCCGCAATATATCCAGTTTGTCCCTGGTAACCTCTCCCAAAATGCGTACCGCCAACCCGGGGCCCGGGAAAGGCTGGCGCCAGACGATCTCAGCAGGCAATCCCAGTTCCTCACCCACTGCTCGCACTTCATCCTTGAACAGCCAGCGCAGGGGTTCAATCAGTTCAAACTGCATGTCTTCCGGCAAGCCCCCCACATTGTGGTGGGTTTTGATCGTAGCTGCTGTTTCCGTGCCGCTCTCCACCACATCGGGATAGAGGGTACCCTGCACCAGAAAATCAATCTGCCCCAGTTTTTTGGCCTCATCTTCGAAAACATAAATGAATTCATTGCCAATCAGTTTCCGTTTGCGTTCCGGATCAGTAACCCCGGCCAGTTTTTGCAGGAACCGCTCTTCCGCATCCACATAAACCAGATTTATCTTAAACTTCTCGCTAAAGATTCGCCGTACCTGTTCGGCTTCCCCTTTGCGCAAAAGGCCATGGTTAACAAAAACACAGGTCAAATGATCCCCTACTGCCTTGTGAACCAGTACTGCTGCTACGGAAGAATCCACTCCACCCGAGAGGGCACACAGCACCTTGCGGTCTCCTACCCGCTCCCGAATTTCCTTTACTGTTTGTTCAATAAAGGAGCCCATGTTCCAGGTACCATGGCAGCCGCAAACATTGAAGAGGAAATTGCGCAGCATCTCCTGGCCTTTCGGGGTATGCACCACTTCCGGATGGAATTGTACCGCATAGAGCTGGCGCTGGTAATCAGCCATAGCTGCCACCGGAGTATGTTCCGTCTGGGCTGTCACCTCAAAACCAGCCGGAGCAGCAGCTACAAAATCCCCATGGCTCATCCAGCACTGGGTAGGGCTTTCGATCCCGGCAAAAACTTGATCCTCTTTCAGGATGCGCAGCTCGGTTTTGCCATATTCCCGGTTAACAGCCCGGTCCACTTTGCCCCCCAGGGTATAAGCCATCAGCTGCATGCCATAGCAAATACCCAGAATCGGAATTCCCAGCTCAAAGATGGCGGCATCAATCCGCGGTGCTCCTTCTCCGTAGACGCTGGCTGGTCCGCCGGAAAAGACAATCCCTTTCGGATTCATGGCTTTAATGCGTTCCAGGGAAGTGGTATAAGGCAGCATTTCGCAATATACCCTGCACTCCCTGATGCGCCGGGCGATCAGCTGACTGTATTGACCGCCGAAATCCAGGACCAATACCATTTCCTGCTGTTGCATTTCTTTAATGGCCTCCTATCCTATTTCTGATAAGCTTCCGGTTTTAACACGCAAATATAGGGCAGGTTGCGGTATCTTTCTGCAAAATCCAGACCATAGCCCACCACAAATTCATCGGGAATGGTAAAACCGTTAAAATCAGCTTGAATATTCACTTTACGCCGGCTGGGCTTATTCAGCAGAGTTACAATCTTAACACTGGCCGGCCCCCGGGATTTCAGGTTTTCTACGAGATAATTCAAAGTGAGGCCACTGTCAATAATATCCTCAATAATCAGAACGTTTTTCCCCTCAATGCTGCAGTCCAGATCCTTTAAGATTCTAACCACACCGGAAGATTCGGTGGAAGAACCATAACTGGATACTGCCATGAAGTCTATTTCCAGTGGACAGGTGATCTGCCGAATCAAGTCAGACATGAACACAATAGCACCTTTCAGTATCCCCAGAGCCAAAATGGGCTTGTCCCCATAATAGGAAGAAATTTCTGCTCCCAATTCCTTTACTTTTGCCTGAATTTCCTCTTCTGACAATAAAATCCGTTCAGCCTCTGCGATCATGTTCTGTCCTCCCTGCAAGTTTGTTTTTCAATTTTAACACGGAAAAAGGAAACCGGTCAAGGTATGACCGGTGGTTTTAGTGGTTGATTAATCTGGTTGTGTCGCCGAAAATCCAGGTTAATAAAGATTTTTACCCCGGGATTTTTCTGATGAGTCCCGGTCAGCATTACTCGATAAAGTTTTCCTTCTTTTTGATCCAGCCATAATGTCCCCTCAAACTGACCAAAAGCCTGGTTCAGATAGGGATTGGTAATGCGTGGAGTAGTAGTGATACGATAGCAATTCACCCCTGCTACCTTTGCTTCCGTAATCTGGTCCGTTGCTTTTAGGCCCTGGCCCCAGTCCAGTAGGCCCCAGGATGAAAGCAAAATCTCAATCAAATCCTGGCTACCCGCCTGCGGTGGCGGCATTTGCTGCCAGCGACCATAGGGGTCTTTCAGATAAATTTTCCCCTTGACTTGATAGTAATCCAGAGGCGTTTTAAGCAGTTGGCCCTGCAAATGCACATCCTGGCCAACCTTTACTCCCTGCAGATCACTTAAATCCTGTTTTTTCCCATCCACCTCCAGCCAGGCGCGATTTTGAAATTCATAGCTCTGCAATTGCACCATCTGCCGGGGCAAGTTTTGCAAAATTTGTTCAGGGGAAAGAGGGCGGGTCAACCACCACCAGCTCGCAGCAGCCAGAACCGCTATAATCGCTAAGCTAAATGTTATGAAAATCCAGTTCCGGTTTTTCCCCATAATCCAGCCCCCTTCCCTCACTATCATCTTATGAGGGCCAGGGGGCTAATATTACTCGGATTCAGCTGTTATAGGCGTCCAGCGGTTTTTATCCCGGGTCCGGTACTTTTCCATCATCCGGTCCCAGGCTTCATCCAGATCTATACCCAGAGAATTGGCAAAACAGACAACAATGAATAAGATATCCGCCAGTTCAAGAGCTATGTCTCCTGGCGGCTCCCCCGGTTTTTTGGGTTTCTCGCCAAACTGGTGGTTTACTTCCCGGGCCAGCTCTCCTACTTCTTCTGCCAGCCGCGCTACCAGGGTCAAAGGCTTAAAATAGCCCTCCTTGTACTGGCTGATATAGGCATGGGTCTCTTCCTGCAAGCGCTTCATCCGTCATCCTCCCTGTGACTCTTCTTGTTCATCATTGCCTCACTGCCTCCAGCCAGTGGGCCCCAGCCCAGTTGAAAAAATTCCTCTGCTGCCCCGATTCCCCCCCAGGAAGTCCAGGTTCCCCAGGATTTATGACCATGTCTTTTCATAACTGCACCTCCGGACTTTTTCTGTTATTATGCCCGGAAGAGTTATCAATCAATCTTTAATTATATATATTGCCATATACACCATCAGCAACATTTTCAGTACCATTAGGCTGGGGGAGCTGTATCACTGTTTGGATTTTGATGACTTTGGCTTTGTTCATATATTCCAGCTGGTAGCCCAAAGCGGACAGTACAGGCTGCAAAGGCAAGTATGGCCCATCGGCAAATAATTGAGGCGCAAGACTGCTCCTTGTTTCCCTGCCATTTATTTTAAGCCCCGGTTCGCTTAAAAACAACTCTAAAACCGTCTTTTCCCGAACAAACTGTATATATGTTCCTTTTATTATCATTTTCCCGGGAATAAACCAGGATAATTGTTGTGCCCGCAGATAAGCCTGCCCTTCCAGCCAGCGTATATCCAGCCAGGCAGGGTAAAGTTTGCCATTAACCTGGACTTTTACTTTTTCCTTTTTCATGCCAGCCCTGCCGCTTTTCCTGATTTTTACCGGTGTTCCCCGGGGCACCTTTTCCTGTAACCACTTGGCATCATAGAGATTCAGGCGAATACAGCCATGAGACGCCGGCCGGCCTAACATTTGTACTGAGCGGCTGATCAGGCGTTTCCCGGTTCGGTCGAAAAGGATGGAATGAAAAAGATAATCCCCGTTGAAAGCGGAATAATATTTGGCTGAAACCCCATAATCAGTAACAAACATTGGCCCTTTGCCCTGGATGCGAAAATCCCCCACCGGTGTTGGCGTCCCCGGCGCACCGGTTGAACAAATCATGGCCCGCAGCAAGAGATTGTTATCATAGACCTTGACCATCTGGGTGCTTAAATCCACCTCAACCCTCATGGCAGCCTGAACTGCCGAAGGTAATAATAAACATGCTATAAATAGAACAATAAAATAAATTTCTCTGTTCATTCTCCCCACCCCTTCATAGAAAATAGCATTAAAGTACATCTATATATCTATGAGGGGCAGAATGGAGATAGAATTACTGATTTAACTTTTCACATCTTCACATCATATCTTAAAGCATAGCATAACATAGGGGGTGATATTTATGCCTTTTCTAGCACATGCTCCTAACAAATATGCAGCTGCCGGGCCATATCCAGAAATAAAAGTAGTTTCTTCAAATCCTTACTATGCTGAGCTGTTGATGGATGATTATGCTGGATTTGCCAGCGAATTTACTGCAATAACCCAGTATTTATATCATCACTATATAATAAAAAATAAAAAAATAGCTGAACTTTTAGAGGGTATTGCTATTACTGAAATGCATCATATGGAGTTATTGGCAGAAACTATTGTACTTTTAGGTGGTGAACCAAGAATTCGAGGTGCTTTCAGCACCTGGGGGCACTACTGGAATGGCTGTTATATAAAATACGGTACAAGTGTTTATGATCAATTACAAGCTGATATTGAAGCAGAAAAACAAGCTATAGCTAATTATCGTTATCGTATTATGCAAATTGACGATCCTTATATCCAAAAACTTTTAGAGCGGATAATTCAGGATGAAGAGTTGCACCTGGTACTTTTTCAAGAAGCTTTGAGAGAGCTTCCTTGCTTAAATAAGCAGTCCATAGTAAGATAAAAACAGATAAGTACACTTTGTTCGCTAAAGTTGGGCACCAATTAGGCACCAATAAACAAAAAAGCCTCCGGCCCAAATTCCGGAAGCCTTGATTCCTCTGGAGCCGATGAGGGGACTCGAACCCCTGACCTACGCATTACGAGTGCGCCGCTCTACCGGCTGAGCTACATCGGCTCGCACCAAAAATAATACCTAAATCGCCCTTTATTGTCAAGTATAAGCTATTGGTAAGAGGTGAAATAAATGGTCTCACCCCGACTTCAACAGATATTCAACAAAGCCCTGGAGGTATTTGCCGAAAAAGGATATGCCGGAGCAGTAATGGATGAAATCGCTGCTCGTGCCCAGGTTGCCAAAGGAACTCTGTATTATCATTTTGACAGTAAAGAAGATTTATTTGCAAAGCTGATCAGAAATGGCTTGCAACCTTTGCTTTCCGCCGGCCAGCAAGCCTTGAACCACCCCTCACCCCAGGATATATATAGCCTTATAAAAGTACAGGTGAATTTTTTTGCTCATAATAAATTATTCTGCCAGGTGCTTTTAACTGAGGTCTGGGGAGCTTCAGAGCTGCAAAACCAGTTTCGCTCCCAATTGAGTGATTTCATTTCCCTCTGGGCTGAAAGCTTACGCAAAGGCCAGCAGGCTGGCTTTATTCTACCTGAACTCGATTGTGAAACTGCCGCTGCTGCCTGTTTTGGTGCGGTTAGCATTGCCTGTTTACACTGGATCCTGAAACCGAATACACCCTCATTTCCCATCAATCATCTGGAAAATATCTGCCATCAACTAATAATATCCGGTTTAACAAATAATAAAGCAGGTCAGTAACGCCTGCTTTTTGCTTTTATTTTTTTATTAATTTTTCCTGTCCGGTTTTAATCTCTTCCAGTATTTTCTTAACCAAGGGCGAACCGGCAGGCAATCCTTGCTCCCTGGTAATATCCTTACCACAGTAGGGACAAATCCAGGTAAAATGGGGAGATGAACTATAGGAATCACCATAACAGTTCGGACAGATCTTACAATACACAGAACCCACCTCAGCATCCTGTTATACAATAACAGATTATTCGCCATGATTGCGTGAATTCCTGCTCATCTTTCACCTTTTTTTTCAATTATTATTTTTCTTTTCCAGCAGCTCGCAAAAACAACGGACGATTTCAGGATCAAATTGCTGACCCGCACCTTTTTTAAGCTCAGCTACGGCTTCATCCTGGTCAAGGGCTTTACGATAAGCCCGGTCTGAAATCATGGCATCATAGGCATCTACCACTCCGATTATCCGTGCCCCTAAAGGAATATCTTTGCCTGCCAGCCCGTCGGGATAACCCTGGCCATCCCAGCGTTCATGGTGAGACCGAATCATAAGTGCTATCTCTTCAAATTGCTCCAGTCCAGCCAGAGCTTCCTGCCCTATAACCGGATGACGCCGCACTATATCCTTTTCTTCCGGACATAAACAATGGGGTTTATTCAGAATCATGCCGGCAATGCCTATTTTCCCAATATCATGTAAGGAGGCAGCCATTTCAATTTGTTCCACCAGTTCCTGAGGCAAATTCATATATCTGGCCAATAAACCTGCCCAGCGTCTGACCCGCTGGGAATGACCTCCTGTATACTGGTCCTTTAACTCAATTAATCCAACTAGAATATCAATGGTTGCCAGCATTTCCTCTGTTCTTTGTTGCAGTAGCATTCTTTCCTGGGTTTTGTCAATAATTATTTCCAGTACCTGCTCTACTGCACCATTTTCAATCAAGGGCACTGCTACTTGTTCTACAATCCGCCTTTGTCCTCCACTGAACTCTTCTTTAACCTGACTCTCTACCGCCTTGCTAACAAAAGCACGGGCTACCGCACACCCGGGACAAATGCTATTACGCCCCAAAATCTCAAAACAATGCCGCTCCAGAACTCGTTCTGTCGGCATTCCCACAATATCTATTGCAGCCCGATTTATCCGTTTAAAAGTGTAATCTTTATCTATCAAGGCATAAGCAATGGGAGTACTTTGAAAAATCGTCTCCCAGAGACGGTTTTGTTCTTCAAGATTTTTTTTAATCGCAACCAGCTCTTTATGTTGATTCAACAACTCTTCCTGGCTCAATGTAAGTCGGGCCAGCAAAATGCCAATTAATGGCGGTACCATATCCACCAGTAAAAACCAGGCCCGTCCAAAATGGGTCGCCCAAAAGGCCTGCCAGCTTAAAGTAACCCCTGTACTGAGCATTTCTACCACGGTAGCGAAAAAGGGTATGAGCAGACCGATAATAAAACCATATATGCCATTGATGATATAGCGTTTCTTCCTCATTTAGTGCCCCTCACTTGTTACTAATGTTACAAGCCCTCTATTACAATATTCGGCACAAAATCACAAAATCCTTCATTATTTTCGCTACAAGACTGAATTTTTTAGTCAATTTATTATTTAGAAAAACCGGACCAGTCGGCCCGGTTTTTCAGGATATTTATTGCTGTAAATATTGCTGAACCATCTGCCAGTAGGCAGAATCCTCAAAGCCCAGCCGCCAGATACCAGCACCGGCTAAACCATATTGTTTTACCAGCACCAGTCTTCTAGCATTGCTTTCTACGTTTTCAAACCAGACTTCATGTTTTTGTCCCTGTTCATCGGTATAGGTAAACCAGGATTCCAGTGCTGTAGCATCCCAGTTAACTTTAACACCATATTGGGCTGCTCTGGCTACAGCTTGCGGATAGGTTACACTGCGAGCACCGGTTCCAACCCAATCATATCCATAAGTGGCCAGGCCCAGCAGAATTTTGGAAGCCGGCATTTTGCTGACCGCATATTTTACTACTTGCTCTGTCCAGGGATAAGAGGCAATAGGTCCAGCCGGGCCCCCAATCCAGTGTTCATCATAGGTCATGATCTGAACCAGATCAGCCCGCTGCCCAATAGCCGCATAATCATATCCCCCTGACCAGGAGCTGGTGGTATCATCCCTGGTTTTCGCCGGGATAGAAACTACAGTTAATAAGCCTTTTGCCCCTAGTTGCTGTTTCAGCTCACCCAGAAAAGCAAGGTAGTGTGGGGCATCTGCCGGATATATTCCTTCTACATCCAGGTTAACCCCTAGATAACCGCGATTCTGTACCTCATTCACCAGCTGGCTGATCAAACGCTGTCTTTTAGCGGGATCAGTCAGCACTGCCCGGGCCAGGTTTTTATCAAATCCTGCCCGATAATCAAAGTTGTGTAACAAAGCCAGTGGTTTGATCCCCCGGGCCCTGGCCTGCTGCAATGTATAAGCTTCCTGGTCAGCATTACCTTTCAGATTACCATTGTTATCAAAGGTATAGGTAAAGGTAGCTATTGCCCCCAGCCCCTGACTCTGGATCACACTCTGGGCCGAGCGGTTATCGCCTGGATAGTCAATAGCCGTATAGCCCAGAATCCAGGCGCCTTTTTCAGCACCACCCAGCAAATTGGTTAGAGCTTTAGCCTGAGTGCGGATTTTATTTAATTCCTCTTCAACTACTATGCCATCGACTTTTAATCCATTGGCTTTTTCCCAGGCCTGTACTGCCATTACCGTCAACAAACCATAATAACCGGTGGGTTGTACAGTCAGCAATCCCATGGTTTTCAGGGATTGCTGCAATTCCAGCACCAGGTTGGAACGCACCCCTAGCCCCAGTACGGCTGGGCGGGTTGCAGTTACCCCCCGGCTGACAGGATTCTGGCTGGCCATCAGTGCTGTCCAGGCCTGCTGGTTAACTACCCCGGTTGCCGCTAACCCCCTGGACTTTTGCCATTTTACCACTGCTGTTCTGGTCAAGGTACCAAAGTAACCGGTAATTGGCCCCTGGTAGAAACCGAGCTGATTCAGTTTCTGTTGCAGCCGTTTCACCTGTTCCCCGCGACTGCCCAACGTCAAATAGATCCGTTGAGCTGTTGCGGTTGTACCGCGAGTTACACTGACATTAAACAGGCGATTCCAGCTAACTGGACCGATTATTCCATCAGCAGGCAGGCCATTAGCCTTTTGCCAGCGCAGGACAGCAGCCCTGGTTTGAGTACCATAGTACCCCGTAATAGGTCCGACAAAATAACCAAGCTGTTTTAATCTGGTTTGTACCTGTTTAACAGCTTCACTTTTACTGCCTACTTTCAGTACAATTACTGTTGCTGATTCTGCCCTTAAGACAGGCATAAAGTTACCTAAAACCAGGGAGAAACTCAATACTAATAAAATCAGTCTTTTAAGATTAGTCATTTTATCCCCTCTCTTTCTCCGCTTTACTCCCCCTATGCTTTTATGGTAACACTGGTCAAGGTGTAACTCAAGGAACAAATCTTACCAAAATTAAAACCGCCGTTTTTAGCCGGCGGTTTTGGTTCTACAATACAAATTCTACCACATCGCGATCTATTAACTTAATACAATGACTGAGTTTATCCGCCAGACTGCGATCTGCTGCTGCTGCCCCCCGGATTTGCCGGAGTAAATCGATGGTACGGCGGAAGATGGAAACAATATCTCCGTCCTGCAGATTACAATAACTGCGCAGATCGGCGAATTCCAGGCCTGCGCTCCACTGGTAAGCCAGGAGGGAAACTTCAGGATGGAATTCTACCGTTACCGTATTCAGGATTTGCTCCTCCGCCCTAATCAAAGGCAACATCAGTCGGTAAATCCGTTCCAGATCATAAACCGGACCCTTTTTGAACCAGTCGTGTTTGCGGCTTTCATAGGCAATGGCCGCCACCAGAGCCACAATCTGCTCCGGTTCAAATTCATGAAAGACTCCATCAAAATACAATTCTGTTACCAGCAACTCCTGAACATAAATCTGGGTAGCAAACTTGCCCCGGGGAGTCAAGGCATTATTTTCATCCACAAAGCCTAATTTTTGCAAAAGCTGGCGCTTCAAACGAAAATCCCGGATGAAATTGGTTTGCTTGCTTAACCTCCCCCACTCTTTATATAATTCCTTCTTTTCCTCATCCAGGCGACGATATCTTTCCTGCTGGGCCTGACAGTGGCCCTGTTGCTCCGCAGTACATAAGCGGGGAACAACCTCCGCCAGCAAGCTTTCGTTCTGGCTGATACGCAGGGACAGTTCCTTGCGTTTGCTTTCATAACGTTTACTCCGCCCCCAGCGGGTACGGAAGAGACGGTTAAGCTCCCGCTTGTCAGCCTTCAGCCTGGACCAGGCAGTTTGATACTGCAAGGGACAGGTCAGATTGTAAATATCTTCACAGCGCTCTGCCAGGATTTGTGCCAGCTCCTGCTCCAGTTCTCGAATACGTTTTTGTAAAAAATCAGCTTTTCGGGAGGCCTGGAAATAGGCAAAGTTATGTTGCAAAACTTCCTCTATTTCTTCCTCGGTTTGGTGATGACCTATCAAATTCACTACCGAATTATACCCCAGGTTAAAGCGGCTTTGCAGGTTTTCCAGTTTTCTTTCATCTGGTTTTACCATCTTGTCGGGATTAAGCCAGTTTAAATCCACAATGGAAAATACAAAACCTTCAGTATCTATTCCCCGCCGTCCAGCCCGGCCTGCCATCTGGAAATACTCCTGATTGGTCATAACCCGAAAATCTTTGCCATCGAATTTTTCATTGGAATCAAAGCAGACAGTTTTCACCGGCATATTGATACCCACAGCAAAAGTTTCCGTACAGTAAAGGACTTTGATGAGGCGGGCCGTAAGCAAATCCTCAACCACTTCCTTTACTATAGGCAACATGCCGGCATGGTGAAAACCAATGCCTTTTAATAACACCCGACGTACTCGCTCTAAAGCCAGCAGGTTAGCTGTAACCCCCTGTTCTGCTGATTTGTTAGCCAGGTATTGTTCCACTTTAATTCGTTCATCTCTGGTCAGGAAATTGAACTTGCGGGATAGCTCATAGGCATAGTCTTCGCATTTTTTACGGCTGAAAACAAAATACAAGGCAGGCAGATATTCATCCTTTAAGAAACTGACCAAATCCACATGGGTGGTCGCAGGCAATCCTTTTCCTGCCGGAACTCCGCTCTCCGCCATCTCCTCCAGTTTTTGACGCCGGATTTTGATGGCTTTTTTCAGGTTACCAGCCCCCATGGTTTTTTCAAAAACAAAATGCTTTAAGGGAACAGCCCGTTGATGATGTTTAACTACCTTTACTTCTTCACCTTTAATCGAGGCAATCCACTCGGCCAGTTCTTCCGCATTGGGAATGGTTGCCGATAAACCTAAAATCTTAATATGTTTGGGCAAGAAGATAATAGTTTCTTCCCAGACACTGCCCCGGTCCAGGTCACTAATGTAGTGAATTTCATCCAGAATCAGGTAGCGTACCATATCCACAACCGGGTCTCTGGTCAAAATCATATTGCGAAAAATTTCTGTTGTCATTACCAGAATAGGGGCATTGCTGTTAATAACCACATCCCCGGTTATGATTCCCACAGCATCCTTACCAAAATAGTGTTTGAAATCCTTATACTTCTGGTTGGAAAGAGCCTTGATAGGGGCGGTATAAACGACCTGTCGCCCTTCCCGGTAACATTTTTCAATAGTGTAATCCGCAATCAAGGTTTTTCCTACTCCTGTTGGAGCAGAAACCAGTACCGACAGGTTATTGTCCACATAATCCATGGCCTGGCGCTGAAAGTCATCCAGCAATAAGCCGCGATAATATTTTTTATCCAATGCTTCCACTCCTCACTACCGGGAAATTTTGCGCCAATGCTCTCTGATTTTATTCCAGACCTTGTTAGTAACCAGTTTATCGACATTATTCAGGATTTTTTCCACCTGGGCCAGAACCTCTCCTGAACCGCTCCAGTGTTCCACGACAATATCAGGGGCTGCCTGTAATAAACGATTAATTACCAGAGCAGCTAAAATCAAATCATCCCCAAAACCAATAGGCCCTACCAGGATTTCCGGCAAAAAATCCAGTGGCAAGAAATAATAGGCAATTGCTCCCGCTATCCCATATTTAGCTGTAGCCGGAACCCGGGGGTCCCTTAATAAGCGCACCAGTAGAAGGAAGAAATCCGGCGCCAATAAAAGCAGGTCTACCAGTTTCCGGCTGGTTTCTCCCCCTTTTTCCTCCGCCCAGTTAGCTATCTTTAGTCTGATCCGGTCATAAAAATTATCCGCTCTGCGCATCTCTCTCACCGTCCTTATCTTCCTGTTACTATCTGTTACTATATAATAGCAAAAAATATGGTAAAATGAAACTGAGGTGATTTTATGGGTTACGTGGGTGCAATCTTTCGACCTCCCAGTGAAGCAGATAGCCTGATCCTCCAGGTAACAGTAGGCTGTTCTCATAATCACTGTACTTTTTGTACCATGTACAAGGATAAAAAATTCGCTCTTAAACCTGTAGCTGAAATTAAGGAAGACCTGCTGTCCGCTACTCAATGGCCCTATTTCCGTCGCGTTTTTCTTGCTGATGGCGATGCCCTGGCCGCTCCTACCGATTATCTCCTTAACATCCTGGAGTTAATTCAAACACTCCATCCCCAGGTGAACCGGGTCGGCATCTATGCCAGCCCTAAAAGTATTTTGACCAAATCTGTACAAGAATTGCATTTATTGAAAGAAAAAGGGCTGGGCATTGCTTACCTCGGACTGGAAAGCGGCTCTGACCTGATTTTGAAAAAAATCAATAAGGGTGTAGACAGCCAGGCCATGATTGATGCTGCCGAAAAGGTAAAAGCTGCTGGCCTGCTTCTCTCTGTCACAATCATCAACGGCCTGGGTGGCAAAGGCCTCTGGCAGGAACACGCCCAGGCCACTGCCAGGGTCTTAACAGCTATGCAACCCCACTATCTCGGAGCTTTAACCTTGATGCTCGATCCCGCAGCTCCATTATATCAGGAAGTCCTACAGGGTACCTTCCAGCCCATTGATGAACGGACACTCCTGGCTGAACTGGAGCTTCTGCTGTCCCAGGTTGAACTGGAAAACTGTATCTTTCGTTCCAACCATGCTTCCAATCTGTTTGTATTAAAAGGCACTCTCAACCGGGACCGCGACCATTTGCTGGCTCAAATTCGGCAGGCCCCGGAACAAATACAGCGTTTCGGCTGGATTCCCCGCCTCTGATGTCGGAAAGAAGGGAAAAAGAGACATTTTTCTTAGCAGGAATATCCAGGCACGTCAGCGAATTACCTGGCTGGAGGTGTCAGTATGGCCAGGTACCGGCTGATTTTCCTGTTGGCCTTTTTCATAAACCTGCTTTACCCTGCATCCATATTTTCCGCTACTCCAGATTTTCCCGCTAGCAAACAGCTGGTACTAGCGGCTGTAAACTCATGGACCACTGCTCCTCGCCAGGCTCTCGAAATTACCAGCCAGTTTGCCGAATCTGACCTGAATCCAGAGCAATTGCTTCTGGCTTACCCCGCTTCGCCCTGGATTTTACGTCTGCGCTGGCTACAACACGACCGCAGTTTTTATTATTCTTCCCTCTATGAAGACGAAAACCACCGCGGTCTTTACCGCGGTGGTAACTGGTCGGGCTATCCCGCGCCCTATCTTTATCCGGGGCCTTTATCCCAATGGCCTTTGTTACCATGGCCCGGTTCGGAAGGTGAAATTCACTTCCTGGGCACCAAACAATATGCTGATCAGTGGGTTAAAGTCTATGACTTTCAGCCTCCAACGCCGTTTATTTCCCCTCACTGGCAAGGAAACGTCCAGGTAATTTCTTCCCGTTATCTGCTGTTTATTACTCAACAGCCCTTTCCTCGCCTGGTAGCCGGTGAATATTACTGGCGTTTACGCCTGAATAACCAGCCCCTGGTGGTGGCTATGAAAGCCCGCTTCAATTATTGACATTGCTTCATGGCACAAAACTCTCCGCACATAGAGCATTCTGCCCGGTGTCCCGGGTTTTTTCTTTTTCGCATTTCTCTAGCAGTAGCCTGATCCAGGGCCAGATTAAGCTGCTGTTCCCAGTCCAATTCTTTACGGGCCTTGCTCATCGCTTTATCCCAATTCCAGGCTTTTTCAATTCCTTTAGCCAAATCAGCGGCATGAGCCGCAATTCGGGTAGCAATTACCCCCTGCCGTACATCATCGGCATCTGGCAAGCCCAGGTGTTCTGCCGGAGTCACATAACAAAGGAAATCTGCCCCGGCAGCTGCAGCAATCGCTCCGCCGATAGCTGCCGTAATGTGGTCATGCCCGGCACCCACATCAGTAACCAGGGGGCCCAGTACATAGAAGGGTGCACCATGGCAAAGACGCTTCTGTAATTTAATATTGGTTTCAATTTGGTTTAAAGGAACATGACCCGGTCCTTCCACCATGACCTGAACTCCTTTGGCCCAGGCCCTTTTTACCAACCGTCCTAGTTCTAGCAGTTCAGCTATCTGCGGTCCATCGGTGGCATCAGCAACAGCACCCGGTCGCAGCCCGTCACCCAAACTCAGTGTAACATCATATTCCCTTACCAGTTCCAGTAACTCATCAAAATGAGCATAAAGAGGGTTTTCTTCGCCGGTTTCCTGCATCCAGCGAACGATAAAGGACCCACCTCGGCTGACTATACCACATACCCGCGGACTTTCCTGAATTTCCTCCAGCACCCGGCGATTGATGCCACAGTGAACAGTAATAAAATCCACTCCTTGCCGGCAGTGGTCCTCGATTACCTGAAACAGTTTATCTTTGCTGAGTTCCCCATAAAACCCGGCTTCGTAAATTGGCACTGTCCCTACTGGTACCGGACAGCGCTTTAAGATCTCCTGTCGGGCCCGGCGGAGATTGGGCCCCAGACTTAAATCCATAATGGCATCTGCTCCAGCAGCCAGAGCTACTTCCAGTTTCTCCAGCTCCTTTTCCACCTCCGGCCAGTCACCAGAGGTGCCGATATTGGCATTAACCTTGGTAGTCGCCCCATAGCCGATTAACTTGGGCTGGGCTAGATCCCTCTGTTTATTGGCCGGTAAGATCATAACCCCAGCGGCAATCCTTTCCCGCACAATTTCAGAAGCTATTCCCTCTGCTTCTGCCGCCAGTTTCATTTCCGCTGTTATTCTCCCAGCTCTGGCCAACTCCAATTGTGTCATCTCAATTTTCCTCCTTTGCCTTACTTGCTAATAAAAGTTTTTGCCCCAGACTATAGCTTTGATAACGCCATCTTTTTGCCTTAGCGGCCAGTTCCAGGTCGGAAAGCACTTTACTTCCTTCTTCAATCACCCGCAAAGACTCTGCCACACGGGAGGCATTGGCATTGATTAGTGCCTGCCAGGACGCCCTTTCCTGTTCTCGGAGTGTTGTCACTTCTGTTCCCGGATCCCCTTGGACATCCCTAAATCGCCAAATTTCCTCCGGCCGGGCCAGGCCTATTTCCTGTCGCAACTGCTTTAAAGCCTTCGCCAGTTCCTTCTCTTCCAGGATAAACCGAGCCATATCTTCCAGTACCCGCAATCCTTCCACACAGCGGTTGAAATTGGCATCTAGCATACGAAAAAATTTTTCGCGCATTATTATCCTTCCTCTCATAAATAAAAAACACCCGTCCCGAAGAGACAGGTGTAGAGTATACACTCGTTCCACCCACTTCCCTTCGCTGGTATTACCCAGATCAGGTACAAAGGGTTGAAGCCATAGCTTCTCTCAGCCTTTTGGGCACCCCTAGTGGTAACTACAAATATTCGATTAGCTGATATTGACTTTTTACCTGGTGGGCAATGTGTTCCCGCAGGGCTTGCCGTCGTGGCCCATTAAATCCAATAAACTGCACGCCTGTTAACCATCCCTCCTGCCAGGGCCGTGATCTTACAACCCGGCCTTTTAGCTTTAAAGTCCCCAGTTCAGGGATAGTTAATTCCAGAAGCAATATCATATTAACTGGTAAGCGCAGAGCTGAAAAAAAACTGAGACCTTCTTCTGCCAGGTCATAGGTCTGCCCCCGTCCCCGCTTACCACGTAAATGCTCAATGGGATATGTGCCAAACTGGGCCACTTCAAAATACAACGGCAGCTGAGTATGCCAGCGAAAATGCCTGCGCTCAGCCATAGCCCTCCCTCCCAAAAGAGGTACTTTTGTCTAATTATAACATACAATTTCTACTGTTGCCACAATTTCTTTTTTTCCGCTTCAATAAAGGAAAGCATTTTTTCTTTCTCTTCCCGAACCTTTTCCATCAACTGGTCCACAATTTCTTCCACTTTTTCCCCATTATATGCCCGCTGACAGAGCTGGATTGCCTCCTCTTCAGCACAGCCCACAGCCCCTGCCAGTTGCTGAATACGCAAACGGTCAAAAACCACTTCATTATCTTTGATTTGAGCAAAACCGATAATTAATTTTATCAAGTGAATAGCGGTTCCCCGTCGAATGTCCAGCGATGAGCCATTGGGTATATTGTCCACAAACATATTCACTGCCATCTGTCTCCACCTCACCCAGTTTCTTTGCGCCAATATTATATCAGGAAGAATCTTTCTTTGCAAACAAAAGAGAGGCTTTTGCCTCTCTTTTACACCCCAAACTGGTTGTCATCAATAATGCATACGCTGCCACTGGCCAGAGATGCCGGTACATCAATCAGCCTTTGATTGGTAGAACCCCGGAAAGGCAGCCATAATGCTCGCTGTTCCTTTAAATAGGGACCATCCACCAGCACATCTGTTAACTGCAGCAGCTCACCGATAACCGGATTGCTTTCTGACATTCGCATCAATTGTTCCCAGGTATAGCCAGTAAAAACCCAGAGGTTTTTACCCTTCTCCCTGGCCCAGCGGGCGATAACCAAACAGGCTTCCGGCTGAAAGAAGGGCTCCCCACCTGAAAGAGTTATTCCTGTTGCCAGCTTGTCCCCTTCCAGTTCAGCAAAGACCTGTTCAAAGGTCCAAAGTTCCCCTCCTTCAGGGTCATGGGTATCAGGATTATGACAACCCGGACAGCGGTGGGGACAGCCCTGGGTCCAGATTACTGTTCTCAACCCTGGCCCGTCCACCACACTTTCAGTTGTAATTCCTGCCAGCCTGATCATCAGTTACACCCACATGTAATCCCCAGCGGGGAATGTTTCACCCTTTGGGCAATTTCCTGCAATTTAGCATCATTGCAATTAGATAATTTACAAAAATATCCTGTAACCCGCCGTACCCGTTCAATACTAGAAGGAGCAAAATGGGTTACTACTTTCACCTTTCCCTGAGGAGTCATATATACATCAATACCGGTTATCTCCAGGCCCCTGGCATTAGCTGCATAAAGAGCCTTCTGCCGATAATAGGCAATTTGCTCCGGAGTCAGTTCCGGCAATTTCTCCTGTACACATACAGCACTTTTCATCAATCAACACCCTCCTCTTCACTTTTTATCTAGTTAGTAGTACCCGTAGCGGGCCACTCCAGGTCATATTCTATTTCTTCTTCCATTACATTGACTGAACCACAGTTAGGACACTTATCGTGGTTAATAATCCCTAAGTAACCACAGACCTTACAAAAATCTATGGGAAAGTTAACTGCTCCATAGCCTACATCACAGGCTGCCATGTGCTTAATAATCGCTTCCAGGGCATCGATATTATGTTGCGGAGCAGCCGGTAACTCCAGATAAAGGATATGTCCGGCATTCAGGTACTTGTGATATTTCCCCTCAATCCTGGCTTTATCATACATCGAAATATTATACCACACCGGAATGTGCATACTATTTGTGTAGTACATGCGGTCTGTTACCCCGGGGATAATACCAAATTCCTTTTGGTCCAGTTTGGTAAATCGTCCTGCCAATCCTTCGGCAGGTGTTCCCAGTAAGCTAAAGTTCAACTTGTATTCCCGGGTATACTGGTCACATTTTTCCCGCATAAATTTGACTATTTCCACACCCAGGGCATCGGCCTCTTCTGACTCACCATGGTGTTTACCCAGCAGAGCTACCAGTGTTTCCGCCAAGCCGATAAACCCAATGGAAAGGGTGGCATGCTTAATAGCTTCATAAATTTCGTCATTGGGCCCTAGTTTATCACTATCGAGATAGAGATTCTGTCCCATCAGAAAAGGCATATCCTTGACTTTCAGCCGCCGCTGAATATCAAAACGGAACAACAACTGTTCCTTGACCAAATCCATCATTTCCTCTAGCAGTTCAAAAAACTTTTTGATATCACCCTGGGCCCTCAAGGCCAGTCGCGGTAAGTTAATGGTAGTAAAGGAAGCATTACCACGTCCTTCCGTTATCTCAGGCCCATTCACATTACCAATTACCCGGGTACGGCAACCCATATAGGCTACCTCCCCTTCTTTGCGCCGGGAATATGGCGCGTTAAAACTGCTATCCTGGAATGCATAAGTCGGGAACATTCTCCTGGAGGTCACCCGCAGGGCCAAACGGAATAAGTCATAGTTGGGATCTCCAGGGTCCATGTTTACTCCCTTTTTCAGCTTAAATATTAAATTGGGGAAAATCGGGTTCTCCCCACGTCCCAACCCGGCCTCATAGGCCAGTAGCAGGTTTTTGGTAACCATTCGTCCTTCTGGAGAAGTATCTGTTCCAAAGTTCAAACTGGAGAACGGCACCTGCGCTCCCGCTCGGGAATGCATGGTATTCAAATTAAAAATCAGTGCTTCCATAGCCTGATAGCACTCTTTATCTACCAGTTTTTCCAACTGCTCATCACTGATCTCAACCCCGACTTCCGCAAATATTTTGCGCTGTCTTTCCCGTTCCCTTTGTATAAACGGGGCCAGATCATAATCAAAATAGGCTACCGACTGTCCACCATGCATGTCGTTTTGAGATGACTGGATAATTACTGCTGTTAAATTAGCTGCCGATTTTATGCCCTTAGGACTGCGTATAAACCCATGTCCATTATTAAACCCATTTAGCAACAAACGCCCTAAAGGTATCTGAACACAGGTCAAGGTTTTGGCAAAAAAGTCCAGGTCATGAATGTGAATATCACCATTGATATGGGCCTGGGCATGCTTCTCCGGCATTAAACGGGTTAAATAGTATTTCTTACTGCCCGTAGAGGCTATTTGCAGCATTTTCGCCATCGGGCTATTCTGAACATTAGCATTTTCCTTGCTAGTCTCCACCAGGATTTCGGCTACTGCATCCATTAAATCGGATTGCGATTCCCTGATTCTAGTGCGTTTATTCCGATAAAGTATGTACGCTTTGGCAGTCTGGGCATGTCCATTTTCAATTAAAACCTTTTCCACTGCATCTTGAACATACTCCACAGAAACAGTACCTTCCGGCCCTTCGGGATGGCTCTCCAGGTATTTTACTACTTCAATCGATAGCCTGTCAGCCAATTGCTCATTGTCCCCACCAACTGCCCGAGCAGCTGCCATAATGGCATTTTTAATCTTCTCCCGATTAAAGGGAACCACCCGGCCATCCCGTTTTTTGATATAATGGATCATCCGCTCTCGCCCTCCAAAAAACGTTTAATTTCTTCCATAAACTCATTTACATCACGGAAACGGCGGTAAACTGAAGCAAAGCGGACATATGCTACCTCATCCACTGTTCTCAGCTTTTCCATCACAAGCTCTCCTAAATAAGAACTAGGTACTTCTTTGTCAAATTGGGTCCGCACCTGACTCTCTACCTCAGTAACTATTTTCTGTAACACTTCCATTGACACTGGTCGTTTTTCCACGGCCTTTACCAGACCGTGCATTAATTTTTCCGGTGAAAAAACTTCCCGGCGCCCATCGTTTTTAATAACCAGTAAAGGTCGCTCTTCTATCCTCTCATAAGTGGTGAATCGTTTACCGCAGTTCTCACATTCCCGTCGCCGTCTAATACTATTGCCTTCATCAGCGGTACGGGATTCCACTACTTTGGTAGCAGTTTCATGACAAAACGGGCATTTCATATGCTTCCCCGTCCTTGCGAAATTGTCAGAATATAGCTCTAGATATAGAGCATATTTCTTGGCTAAACCTATTTTATACTCTATATATGGGGTAAGTCAATAAATGCTTTGGAAAAATATTTTTAACTAGTGTAAGAAAACTAGCTTGTCCTTTATTTTTCTCCTGATTATACTTAAGGAATAATTTTCTTTGGAAAAAAACAACAGACCTTCTTATTTATGAGAAGGCCTGTTGTTGTGTCCGGCAGCGACCTACTCTCCCAGGACCCTGCGGTCCAAGTACCATCGGCGCTGGTGGGCTTAACTGCCGTGTTCGGTATGGGTACGGGTGTTGCCC
>NZ_BDLR01000003.1:0-55169 GCF_002049395.1 Carboxydocella sp. JDF658
CCCGTCCGGGTGGAACTCCCGGGCCGAGGTCCCCTGTCGCCCTGCCCCGCGGGGGCAAATCAAGTATTCGGAAAGGAGGCGAAATCCTGGTCTGGGGGCCGACTTGGCTGGAGATAAAAACAGTCAAGTTTTTTGAACCAGGGCGAGAATATGAAGATGCTGGTGGGACTGGGCAATCCCGGCCCGCAATATGAATTGACCCGGCATAATGTCGGTTTTCTGGTGATTGATGCCCTCGCTGATAAGGTAGGGGTTAGCAGTTTCAAGCAGCAGGCCGGCGCGCTGGTAGCTTCGGTAAATTATCAGGGGGAAAAATTGCTGCTGGTCAAGCCTCAGACCTACATGAACCTGAGCGGCCAGGCCGTAGGGGAACTGGCCCGTTATTATAAAATTCCGGCTCAAGATGTGCTGGTTATCTATGATGATATGGATAACCCGTTTGGCCAGCTACGCTTGAGGGCCAGGGGGAGTTCTGGCGGCCATAATGGGATCAAGTCGATTATCAGCCATTTGGGGACGGAGGAGTTTCCCCGCCTCAAGGTGGGGATTGGCCGGCCGCGGCCAGGCCAGAGTGCTGCCGATTATGTCCTGGAGCCTTTTAGTAACGAGGAACGGGCGGCACTGGGGCGCATAATTCCCGCTGCGGTAGATCGGGTGTTGTCGGTGGTGGACAAGGGGATAGTGGCGGCGATGAATGAGTTTAATGGGAAGAGGGTTTGTTAGAGTATTTTGCAGTTAGGTAGGGAAAGGAAAATGAGGCTGGATATTATCTTGAAAACCAAAGACAAAGAAGTTCTATTACCTTTTAATTATCAGTATCAGATAACTTCGTTTATTTATGAGATGGTTGCAAAATCATCACCTGATTATGCTACTAAACTTCATGATGAGGGATTTGGAGAAAAGAGATTTAAATTTTTTACCTTTTCTCAAATTGTAGCAAGAAAGAAGAAAATTGTTTCTGATGGTGTTTGGCTATTTGGCGAGTTTGTCTTGAAAATAAGTTCACCTCTTTACGATTTTTTATTTCACTTGTTAAATGGGCTTTATAAACAAAATAATATCAAGATTGGTAGAGAAATCTTTTTGATTAAAGATATTTTACTTTATGAAAATCCAGTAATTAAATCGGGAATGAATTTTGTCTGTCTGTCACCTATTGTGGTAAGCACAATAAAAGATGACTTTTCTACACCTTACTATATTAGATATACAGAGGAACCCGAGTTGTTTAATGAAAAATTACGCCAAAATCTTATCAGAAAATATCAAACATATTATGGACGGGCGCCGGCGGCAGATAATTTACAAATTGTTTTTGATCAAGAATACCTTCAGAGACATAAGGGTACCAAGCTAATTCATTATCGTGATCAAAAAATCCTGGGTTATTTGGCTCCCTTTACTATTTATGGGTCTGATGAACTAATTACTTTTGGTTATGATACAGGTTTTGGAGAGAAAAACAGTATGGGTTTTGGGTTTGTAGAGCTGAGGAAAAGATAAAAAAAGCCCCGAAAATCTTCTTCTAAGAGGATTTCGGGGATTTTTTTTATGAATTTTATTACATAAAAAGGAAAATAAGATGGAATGTAGAAAATAAATATATAAAAAATGGTTCCAAGGTGAAATTATGCAAAATTACTTAATGGAGCTTGAGTTGGGTGGGCTTGAAATTAATTACTATTTTGTGTGTAAGAGAAAACTCTGGCTTTACTCCAGATATATTAGGCAAGAAACTAATCATGATCGTGTAGAACTAGGGCAATTTATTCATGAAGAGTCATACCGGAGGCAAAAAAAAGAAATCGAAATCGGATCCATAAAAGTAGATTTACTTCAAGATGGGGCAATATGTGAAATAAAATTATCATCCAGGATGGAAGAAGCTCATTTGTGGCAATTATACTATTATCTTTATTATTTAAAAAAGCAAGGCTTTAATCAGGTGAAAGGAGTGCTTTTATTTCCTAAAGAAAGGAGAAAAAAAGAGGTGATTTTGACCCAGGAGGTAGAAAAGGAACTAAAAAAAATTATCGCTCAAATTATCACAATAAAGAAGGAAGAATTACCACCTGAAAAACTGAATAAACGTAGTTTTTGCACTAAATGTGCATACTTTGAGTTTTGTTACGCCTAAGAGAGGAGGTGATCCGTGATGAAATATTTCACTTATACCGGCAATCCCTTTATTGATACGGGATTGAATGTTGTTTTATCCTGGCATAACAAAAAAGCTCCAGAAGAACTAATAGTTGAGGACCTGGAAAAAATGATTGAGATTTCTGCCAGACTTTATGGCAGCGAAAAATGGCTGAAAAATCTTTATTCTGTTTTTCCCAATAACCCCTTTACCAATCCTTCAATTAAAAATAAGGAATCTAGATACCTGGAATTCATGAATGATTTAAAAAATAATATTAAACCGTTAGATACTGGACGTGGTTGTGTTGGTTGTGGCAAACGTGAACCATACAAAAAATTTACTAAGACAGATATACCACTTACAGGTACAAAGGATTTGAGAAATTTATTTCCGGCGGCTGAGGCAGGAGAGAGTTATTGCGCTCTTTGTGCTATGCTTATTCAGTTTATGCCAATGGCTTTATTTGCTTGTGGTGGACGATTCATGCTAGTTCACTCGGCAAATTCAGAAATAAATGGAATATATGTCCGGCGATGTTTAAAAGAAATAAAGCAACAAATAGCTTTGGGGGATATGTCAGGTGTCTTTGACCAGGGTTATAAAAAACCGATAAATGCTCTTTTTTTCCTTGCTGAAGAAATTGTCAGGGATATTAATGATTTTTTTGATGAACCGGTAATGGTAAGAATTTATAGTTTCACAAACTATAACCAATCGCCGGATTTAAATATTTATGATTTACCGGCTCCTGTTTTTTATTTCATTGTGCAAGCACAGAGGAAAGGTTTTACACAGGATTGGAATGAGCTGAAAAACAAAGGATATATAGGAAAAAAAGCAGAAAATACCAGTAAGGAAAAACGCAAAAACCTTAATAACGAAGTCTTATTAAAGCTGTTAAATGAGGAGAGCGTTGTACCATATTTTTTAAACATAAGCACACGATCTATTGTTGGAAATTTTGAATTTTTATCCTTATATTTGAAGGAGGTGAGGAGATATATGCAGAGAAGAATTGAATCAATAAAAAGATTAGGAGATGAACTGGCGATATTTATCCGGGAAAATAATGACCAAAGAAGACTTTATCTTTTAGAAACAGTAGACAAGTTTGATGACTTTAGAAATCAGCTGCGGATAATTTATCGTAAGCGTTTAGACATGGGAATTTCCACACCACTATTTACAGTTGATGAATATGTGGAAAATCTTTTTCCTGATGGCCCAGTGAACTGGAGAGAAACCAGAGATCTAATACTTTTCAGGATATACGAAACTTTATCAGGCTGGCTGGCAGAAAATGCAGGGGAAGAAAATGAGGAGGAGGAAGAAGAATGAGAAAACATTGTCTTGGTTTTGTGTTGATTGATGCACCTCATTCAGCACTGAACAATGCTGGTACGGATGAAGGGGCGAGAACGGAAAATACTATTGCAGTTAAAAAAATAAAAAAAGGGCGAGAAGTTTATCCGTATGTATCTGCCCAGGCGTGGAGATACTGGTGGCGAGAAGTATTAGGCAGTAAATTTAATTGGACAATGTCACCGATTGCCCGAGAATCTAAAACAGCTTTTACAGAAAATAATCCTTTGAAATATTATGATGATGATGTATTCGGGTATATGCGGGCAGAAAAAAAGGAGACCTTTACCAGAGTGTCACCTTTGAAATGTTCGCCTTTAGTTTCAGTTGTGCCATTTAAACCTGTTGATGATTTCGGGGTTATGGCCCGCCAAGAAGGGGATCCTGTGCCTTATGAGCATCAATTTTATTCTACTGTTCTAAAAGGAATTTTTGCCCTTGACCTCGATAGTGTAGGTCGCTTTACTACTGTTAATAAGACTGGTTTTAAAAATATTAGCAAAGAACTGTTACAAAAAGCCCATGATTTTAATGCTCAAGTAGTGGATGGAGAAGCTATTCTTACAGCACAAGAGCGAGCCAAACGGGCAAAAGAAACTTTGTTAGCTCTGGCCTATTTATTTGGTGGAGCCAAGCAAACATTAAATTTAACAGATGTATCCCCAAAATTCATCATTTTACTTATCCTGGATGGAGGAAATCATCTGCTGATGAATGTTACAGGGGAAAAAGAAGGAAAACCCATAATTAACTTTGATTATTTAGAAGAGGTTTTATTGGATTATCAGGATAGTATTGTTTCCAACGTATATATAGGCAAGGCCAGTGGCTTTCTGGATGAAGTAGATTTGAATAGATTTAAAGCTCGTATGGCAGAGAAAGGCTTTGCGCGTATAGAGATAGGTACAGTTAAACAGATGATTGAAAGTTTTGCGGACGAAGTTGAAAAATATTATCTGGAGAGATAACGATGAAGGTCTTAAAAGTAATAATTAAGGGAATTACGGCATCCTTTCGCTATCCCCTTTTTATCAGCGGTTATCAGCCAACGCTGTCAGTTCCTCCTCTTTCTACAGTTCTAGGATTGCTTTCTGCAGCAGCTGGGAAAGTAATAGATCAGGTTGATTTTGGTCTGGCTTATAATTTCACTTATGAAGCCCGGGCAGTTGATCTGGAAACAGCGTATGAAATAGGTGACAACCTATCTTTTAAGACCAATGTATGGCGCAGAGAATTTCTTTTTCATCCAGAACTTACGTTATATGTTACAGATTTAGAACTTCGTCCAATTTTTGAAAAACCTGTTTTTCAGTTATTACTAGGGAGAAGCCAGGATTTGGCTCAAGTTGCAAAGATTGAAGAAATTGAACTTATACAAACATCTAAAGCTATATTAAAGGGGTGTATTGTTCCTGCTGATACACCAGGAGCTATAGGGCCATTGGTCTCTTTGCCAGTAATGTTTGATAGCCATTTTCCTCGAAAAAGATTAAAAGCTGATAAATTCATTATTGTCGACCGGGAATGCCAGATTGAATACGAGCGTAATCTTTATATTGATTTGGCTGAAAGCAGAGGAGTGTTCTTGTATGAACCAGAATATTTTAGCCAAGCCGGATGAAAGTTTGCAAGAACATACTCATAAAGTCCTAAAAGTTTTACGTAACTTAATGAATGTTTATAGAAATGCCCCGGTTTATACCGGGGATATCCTTTTTTACAAAAAACTTTTCTGGGCAGCATTTTTACATGATTTCGGTAAAGGGGCTCTTGGATTTCAAAAACAACTCACGGAAAAAAAGCGTTGGGGCTTCCGTCACGAGCTTTTATCAACGGCATTTTTGAATTTTTTACCGTTTTCCGATAAAGATAAAGAAGATATTGCCTTATGGATAGCGACACATCATAAAGATCTATTTTTATTACGGGAAAGATATCTAGATAAAGAAGTTTTAAATAAACGTTTTGAAGAAATAAAACCCTATATGGATGATTTGTTTAAATTATTACAATATGGTGGTCAACTTTATTATGAAGTTTTTGGGGAAAAGGTTGATTTTGTAGAAAAAGAATTAGTAGAAGTATCAAGTATTGTTAGCATTATTTTGAAACAAATAAGAAAAATAAAATTTGTTGATGATATATCAATAAAAGATAAAATGTTAGGTTTTTTAGGCAGAGGCTTTTTGATTGCAGCTGATCATCTAGCATCGGCTGGTAAAACATATATTGAAAGATTTTCATCTCCTTCAGAGGTTTATAAATTTTCTAACTTGTTTTCTACACAGAAGTACTGCCAAAATTACAGAGATAATTTATTACTTATTGCTCCTACAGGTTCCGGTAAAACAGAAGCGGCGTTATTTTGGAGTGAAGCTAATCAAAGTGAAGGAAATGGGGATCGAGTATTTTATATACTACCCTATACTGCTAGCATCAATGCGATGTATGAACGCCTAGCCAAGGATTTTGGCGAAAAAAAGGTCGGTTTTTTACATGGAAAAGCAGCTTATTATCTCTACAAAAAATTAAATGAGGATGATTTAAAGAAAATACGCGATCTTAAAGATTTGAATCATAAGATATTTAAACCAATAAAAATTATGACGCCATTTCAGTTAATAAAAACGTTTTTTGGCATTAAAGGTTTTGAAATGAATTTAGCTGAGTTGCTAGAAGCTAAAATTATTATAGATGAGGTACATGCGTATGATCCCCGTACCATTGCTTTATTACTTTCATCTTTAAGGTACTTACAGAAAAACTTTAATGTGCGTATTTTAGTAATGTCAGCGACTATTCCAAGATTTTTAAAAGAGCTCATCATGCAAAAACTTACTATTAATCAAGAAATTTCTTTAACCCCGAATGAGTGGAACAGATTTACGCGCCATCGTGTAAATATTTTGCAAGGAGATATATTTGGTCACCTTGCCTTAATTAGAAAGCATATAGAACAGGGGAAAAAAGTACTAGTAATTTTAAATACAGTAAAAAGGGCTCAAGAAGTTTATCAATTATTTTTTGATATTCCCTGTCATAAAAAACTTTTACATGGCAGATTTATTCAACGGGATCGGGAGGCTATTGAAAAAGAGATATCTAAACTTGGTTTATTAGTAGCTACCCAGGCGGTGGAGGTTTCGCTGGATATTGATTATGATCTTCTATTTACAGAACCAGCTCCATTAGATGCCCTTTTGCAACGTTTTGGCAGAGTGAACAGAAGAGGTAAAAAAGGTATTGCTGATGTTTTTGTGTTTTCTAAAGGAAGTCGAGAAGACAAATATATATATCAGCCGGAATTAGTAAATAGAAGTATTGAGGTTTTAGAAAAAGTAGATATATTACAGGAAGTGAAAGTTCAGGAAATGATTGATTATGTTTATGAAAATGGTTTTAACCAAAAAGCACAGAGTCTTTATGATGAAGTTGAAACTAATATGAATAGTTTATTAGATAGTTTATATCCATTTATAGTTTCTGAAGAAAACGAGGAACGATTTTATCAGCTTTTTAATTCTATCGATATTGTACCGGAACGTTTTTATGGGGAATATATAGATCTAATTGAAAAGGAAAAATATTTTGAAGCAATGGGATATATAGCCAGCGTGAATTTTGGTCAATTTATTAAGTTGAAAAAACAGGGGCTTATTTATCAAAAGGAAGACACACTGATAACAAGTTGCCGCTATGATGATGAAATAGGACTAGTAATAGATGAACCGGAAAGGGTTTTGGAAAACTTTTTCTAGGGGGATATCTTTTATGAATAGAACTATTTATATATTTAACAATGGTAGATTGAAAAGAAAAGATAACACATTATATTTTGAAACTGAAGAAAATAAAAAACCTTTGCCAATAGAAAATATAGAAAGTATATATTTTTTTGGTGAGATAGATTTAAACACTAAAGCCGTTAACTTTTTGGCACAAAATAACATAAGTTTGCATTTTTTCAACTACTACGGGTTTTATACGGGCAGTTTTATACCAAGGGAGTATTTAAATTCTGGATACCTCCTGGTGAAACAGGTAGAACACTATCTTGACCGGGAAAAAAGAATGGTTTTAGCAAAGGAAATAGTTGAAGCTGCATCGGACAATATTTTAAGAAATTTATATTATTACAAAAATCGCGGTTATGATTTGGAACATGAAATTTCAGGTATAACAATCTTAAAGAAAGAGATCAATAAAACAAAAGAACCAGAAGAGCTAATGGCAATAGAAGGGAACATACGACAGTATTACTATCGTGCTTTCCCAATAATAACCGGATACGAAATGGAGAAAAGAGTAAAAAGACCGCCAGACAATATCTTGAATACATTAATTTCATTTGGAAATACCGTTTTTTATACTACAGTTTTATCTCAAATATATCATACTCAATTAAATCCAACTATAAGCTACCTACACGAACCAGGTCAAAGAAGGTTTTCACTGGCTTTAGATCTAAGTGAAATTTTTAAACCAATAATTGTGGATAGAGTGATTTTTACGGTTTTGAACCGCAATATAGTTACCGAAGACGACTTTAATGTTGAAGAAGGTTACTGTTTTTTAAAAGAAAAGGGTAAAAAAGCTTTTTTACAAACCTATGAGGAGAAACTAAGAACAACAATAGAGCATAGAACCCTTAAACGCCATGTATCATATCGCACTTTAGTAAAATTGGAGGCCTATCGATTGATCAAACATCTCATTGGTGATGAAAAATATAAAGGGTTTAGAGCGTGGTGGTAATATGTATATAGTCATTGTTTATGATATTGGAGAAAAAAGAGTTGCGAAGGTATGCAAGTTTTTAAGGAAATATCTTTATTGGGTACAAAACTCTGTATTTGAAGGAGACTTGACAGAAAGTCAATTTGAAAAAGTAAAACATGGATTAAAAAAATTAATAAAAGAAGATGAAGATATGGTGTTGTACTATGTTTTTTCCACTCCTAAATGGGTTGAAAGAGGAATTTTAGGTAAAGAGAAAAATCCCATTGATGCTTTTTTGTAAATACAGCAGGAAAAGAAGGGAGAGGTATAGAATAGATATATGTGTAAATTAATTGTTATCGTCGCTACCCCAGCATAATTACATTATTATAGGTAGACGACATTTTTGGCTTACTAACCATCCTGAAAGCCTTATTTTTTCTGGCTTTCAGGATGGGTCTTAATAGAACCATTGTGGGATGGAAACGAAACTGTGGGGTAAGTGTCTATCCTATCGGGTACAGTCTTAATAGAACCATTGTGGGATGGAAACAAAAAATTTGCCAGCTTCATTACAGTCTCAAAATCGGTCTTAATAGAACCATTGTGGGATGGAAACCAAGGTACACGTCTAACCTTGTACCCCGCCCGCTGGTCTTAATAGAACCATTGTGGGATGGAAACGGCTGACAGAGCGCTTGCCTCACATGCAAGAGGTCAGTCTTAATAGAACCATTGTGGGATGGAAACGCAAACTCTCTTCCTGATCCTGCTTTTTCACTTCACCGTCTTAATAGAACCATTGTGGGATGGAAACGGGATAAAATGTAATTGTATCCCACCTCAACTCAATTGGTCTTAATAGAACCATTGTGGGATGGAAACGACAGTATTGCACTGCTAGACATATGTTTGAAAAGCGGAGTCTTAATAGAACCATTGTGGGATGGAAACGTCGTAAATCGGATAAAAGTTATAGACTTTATCCGAAACGTCTTAATAGAACCATTGTGGGATGGAAACGTATCTCAAATGGCTGGGCAAGTGCCGAAAAGAGGGTCTTAATAGAACCATTGTGGGATGGAAACTGTCACGCCTGCCAGAGAGCCGCAGGTCCGCAATTGGCGTCTTAATAGAACCATTGTGGGATGGAAACGATATTATATCATCACAACTGAGGACGAGCTGGAAGGTCTTAATAGAACCATTGTGGGATGGAAACTTATTTCTTTTAATTAGTTCGGGAATAACCCTTTTTACAGTCTTAATAGAACCATTGTGGGATGGAAACCGCTTTTATCCCCAGAGCGGCAGCCCTGTTTGCAAGCGGTCTTAATAGAACCATTGTGGGATGGAAACACAGTTTGGCATAAAGGTTGCCAAACCGGAGCGAACGGTCTTAATAGAACCATTGTGGGATGGAAACGCAGATAGAAGGCTGGCTGGCTCAAGGGAAAACGGTCTTAATAGAACCATTGTGGGATGGAAACGGAAATGACCAAGAGGAACATTCAGGCAACAGAAAGGCAAGTCTTAATAGAACCATTGTGGGATGGAAACGAGTCATGGCAACAGGCGGGTCGTACTTTTGTCTTTCTAGTCTTAATAGAACCATTGTGGGATGGAAACCCGACAAGTTCTTCATTGGGTAATACCAGCGTCCCGGTCTTAATAGAACCATTGTGGGATGGAAACTTCATACTCGGCAATTGCACCTCGCATACTGTAGAAGGTCTTAATAGAACCATTGTGGGATGGAAACGGGCCGGGGGCTATTTCACCCAGCCCTATCCGGCCTGTCTTAATAGAACCATTGTGGGATGGAAACTACTCGTTTAGGACCTGCCTTACAATCTCCTGCTCACCGTCTTAATAGAACCATTGTGGGATGGAAACCCGCAGAGCTAATAGCAAATCAATTAGAAGTATTAGCGTCTTAATAGAACCATTGTGGGATGGAAACTAGGTAATTGCTTCATTATTTAATTTCTTATCTTCCGTCTTAATAGAACCATTGTGGGATGGAAACGGTCGCTGATGATAACATAGGCATGCACTGGTTTCTGTGTCTTAATAGAACCATTGTGGGATGGAAACGCCTTGTAAAGCAGTTCGGCATTGGTCATGGTAAATTGGTCTTAATAGAACCATTGTGGGATGGAAACACTTTCTCTACGATTAAAGCAATACTCACAATAGTGTCTTAATAGAACCATTGTGGGATGGAAACGGCATTGTTATGCGATATAGTTCGTCCACTAAAAAGTCTTAATAGAACCATTGTGGGATGGAAACGATGCAAAATCTAACATGGCTTTTTCTTTATGTTCGTCTTAATAGAACCATTGTGGGATGGAAACGAACTTCAAAAGTAGGTTGTCTTTTACCAGACTCTATTGTCTTAATAGAACCATTGTGGGATGGAAACCCAATAGCATTGAACTGTTTTAGCAAGGTGTACAAATGTCTTAATAGAACCATTGTGGGATGGAAACGTTTTATGGATATTGGAAAGCATATCAAAAAACTTAGTCTTAATAGAACCATTGTGGGATGGAAACATCGAAGTCTCACGTTTACGTGGGAGGTTGATGTAGAAGTCTTAATAGAACCATTGTGGGATGGAAACTACTTTCGCAGATTTCAAAAACTGGTGCGGCTCATCGTCTTAATAGAACCATTGTGGGATGGAAACATGGCGAACCGCATCGCTGGCGAGCTGGGCAAAAAGGTCTTAATAGAACCATTGTGGGATGGAAACATGAGCGCAAGAGAGGCGCAGGGGCTACTAAAAAACGTCTTAATAGAACCATTGTGGGATGGAAACAACAAAATCGCTTCACATTCTATTTTTCTTATCTGTCTGTCTTAATAGAACCATTGTGGGATGGAAACATCTTTCAAAATGTCAATTGTTTTCAGCATTTTAACGTCTTAATAGAACCATTGTGGGATGGAAACTCTGGTATGATTACCTTCGTATATGCTTATAATTTAAGTCTTAATAGAACCATTGTGGGATGGAAACAGCATCAGGCCAAGTGTGACCAGCTTGGTCTTTTCTGTCTTAATAGAACCATTGTGGGATGGAAACGTTTCCTGGGATGGTCGGAAGTACTGCCCGTCAAAGTCTTAATAGAACCATTGTGGGATGGAAACCTTGGCTGCATCTTCGGGTGGGTCCACCGGGAGACGTCTTAATAGAACCATTGTGGGATGGAAACAGGAGGTTGACAGCAATGAAATGCGGTGCTTGCGGGTCTTAATAGAACCATTGTGGGATGGAAACGTGTCGCTGTCTTCCGGTCGTGGCATGGCTTGCACAGTCTTAATAGAACCATTGTGGGATGGAAACTTTGCAGGGGAAAAGGTTGTCCATCCTTAAACCAAGTCTTAATAGAACCATTGTGGGATGGAAACCTTCTTTAAGTGTTCTTCTGCTGTCATTCCACACTCAACAGTCTTAATAGAACCATTGTGGGATGGAAACGTATCAGGAAAAACATATACTTACTATGTTGAGATCAGTCTTAATAGAACCATTGTGGGATGGAAACATCTAAAAAGACTTGAAATTTCTGTCTATACCATTCGTCTTAATAGAACCATTGTGGGATGGAAACTCACATACCCATTCATTGTCAATGTTTATATCCATGTCTTAATAGAACCATTGTGGGATGGAAACGTGTAGGTTGCATTAGCACCTAAAGCAGTCGTGCTATGTCTTAATAGAACCATTGTGGGATGGAAACCTTTTTCTTTATCAGCGTAAAAAGCTGTTCTTGCTTCGTCTTAATAGAACCATTGTGGGATGGAAACGTGTAGGTTGCATTAGCACCTAAAGCAGTCGTGCTATGTCTTAATAGAACCATTGTGGGATGGAAACCAGGTTAGCCCCCCGCAGGTTAGCCTCCTCTAAGTTAGGTCTTAATAGAACCATTGTGGGATGGAAACTTAATAAAACCAGTGTATTTTCGTCCTCCGGCAATGTCTTAATAGAACCATTGTGGGATGGAAACGCTTGTTCACCCAATACCTCGATAGTCTCTGTGATTGTCTTAATAGAACCATTGTGGGATGGAAACCTCAATAGCTGCTAAAAGCAAAAGGAGGTATGTAAAGTCTTAATAGAACCATTGTGGGATGGAAACTAGTAACATCTCTTTTGCATGCTCAATAGTGGCTTTATGTCTTAATAGAACCATTGTGGGATGGAAACCTGTAACTTCGTAACTTGTCGAAAACGACTATAAAGTGTCTTAATAGAACCATTGTGGGATGGAAACTTCCCTCTAGGAGGTAAATATATAATTATTCCAAGGGTCTTAATAGAACCATTGTGGGATGGAAACTATGGAGATCACAGAGGAACTCACAAAAGAAGAAGTCGTCTTAATAGAACCATTGTGGGATGGAAACTCAAAGAAAATCAACCAGCTGCCAACCTCCCCTCTTCCGTCTTAATAGAACCATTGTGGGATGGAAACTTATATCAAGATGGTTGAGGATGAGGAAGCTGATGAAGTCTTAATAGAACCATTGTGGGATGGAAACTTATTTCATCCGGTAATGTTTCAGGTACATCCAGGGAGTCTTAATAGAACCATTGTGGGATGGAAACATTGGTGCAGGCACATTGGGCGCAATGCACTGCAGAGTCTTAATAGAACCATTGTGGGATGGAAACACTGTTACCTTTGTATTTTGCTTCGGCAGCCTTATCTGTCTTAATAGAACCATTGTGGGATGGAAACGCACGAAGTCCGGTTCCGGCATCTTGCCCCTCTTCCGCGTCTTAATAGAACCATTGTGGGATGGAAACCAGAAAGATATGTTATTGCCAGACTGGATATGGGGGGTCTTAATAGAACCATTGTGGGATGGAAACGTAGCGGATTTCCTCTTTCTTTTCCTCGAAAAATCCGTCTTAATAGAACCATTGTGGGATGGAAACAGCTTTGCTGTTGTGTATCTGTGGCTCTGCACCGTATGTCTTAATAGAACCATTGTGGGATGGAAACGGTAAAATATGTTGAGGGGAATACGTTTTTGCAAATGGTCTTAATAGAACCATTGTGGGATGGAAACTGTGGTTAACATATCTTGCAAAGTCTCGCTGGTATCTGTCTTAATAGAACCATTGTGGGATGGAAACGGCAAACTGGTCCATGTACCCAAGCTTCAAAATCACTAGTCTTAATAGAACCATTGTGGGATGGAAACTTTACCAACAATTTTACCTTCGTTGTACTTTGCTAAATTGCGTCTTAATAGAACCATTGTGGGATGGAAACGTTATCAAATTGAAATTTATCGACAAAGAAAAATTCAGTCTTAATAGAACCATTGTGGGATGGAAACGCAATTCAAACTCCCCTGCCTGTTTTTTTACAATATGTCTTAATAGAACCATTGTGGGATGGAAACTAAAGTCGGTTGGCAAGAGCATACCGCTAAAACAATAGTCTTAATAGAACCATTGTGGGATGGAAACTTCGTTTTCAGGTACTTATTGTTGGGCTATTATGTCGTCTTAATAGAACCATTGTGGGATGGAAACTTACGCCCAAATTTTCAGCTACCGCTTGAGCAGTTTGTCTTAATAGAACCATTGTGGGATGGAAACGAATATGGCGAATAGGACGCATGGCAGCAAGATAAGTCTTAATAGAACCATTGTGGGATGGAAACAATTGAAGCTGAAGCGGGCAACATACAGGCACATTGGTCTTAATAGAACCATTGTGGGATGGAAACATATTATAGCGTTTATGGAAACAAATCATTGTACCTAGTCTTAATAGAACCATTGTGGGATGGAAACTCGCCGTAAGCAATTGCACCAGCGCCGAAAATATAGGGTCTTAATAGAACCATTGTGGGATGGAAACATTGTCCAGGCACTCATGAACTAAATCATAATAAGGTCTTAATAGAACCATTGTGGGATGGAAACCAAGCTGGGGTTTCTTAAGATGTGTTTCAGGAGAACGTCTTAATAGAACCATTGTGGGATGGAAACGAAGGAATAGCTATACATGTCGACCGTGGAGGAGGCGTCTTAATAGAACCATTGTGGGATGGAAACGACGCGCAGTACAATGCAGGCGTCTGGCTTATTAATGTCTTAATAGAACCATTGTGGGATGGAAACGAAGATCTACCGGACCGCATCTGCATTTTGGGATTAAGTCTTAATAGAACCATTGTGGGATGGAAACTGAAAATTGCTGGTTATAGGGGGGTAATACCCTCTGAGTCTTAATAGAACCATTGTGGGATGGAAACTCATCACGGGACACGACGGCCACGGTATGCAGTTAAGTCTTAATAGAACCATTGTGGGATGGAAACGAGCAAAGACAGCTACTGACTGCTTTCCTCAAAAGGTCTTAATAGAACCATTGTGGGATGGAAACGAGTTTCCCAAACCACTGGGATA
This sequence comes from Carboxydocella sp. JDF658, assembly GCF_002049395.1. NCBI lineage: Bacteria > Bacillati > Bacillota > Clostridia > Eubacteriales > Clostridiales Family XVI. Incertae Sedis > Carboxydocella > Carboxydocella sp. JDF658. Next base: position 14,673 of record NZ_BDLR01000003.1, read on the forward strand.
GCCTCACCTATATTGTCTTAATAGAACCATTGTGGGATGGAAACCTGGGCATGCTTGTCCAACCTCAGCCTGCAGAAGTGGTCTTAATAGAACCATTGTGGGATGGAAACTATACTTGTTATCCCTGTACTCTGTGGGGATGCCGAGTCTTAATAGAACCATTGTGGGATGGAAACGTTAATAAATTCGTTATCAGTTCGAGCAATCAGTTGCGGTCTTAATAGAACCATTGTGGGATGGAAACCAATCGGACGTTCCCGCTCTATCCTGTCCCTCACCAGTCTTAATAGAACCATTGTGGGATGGAAACCTACTGCCCACGACTCCCCAGTTTAACTGCATACCGGTCTTAATAGAACCATTGTGGGATGGAAACCCCCCCCTAACGACCCCCCACCGACATATTGTTGGCCGTCTTAATAGAACCATTGTGGGATGGAAACATGCGTGTATGTATCCACTTGTCCAGGCTCATTTGCCTGCAAGGTCTTAATAGAACCATTGTGGGATGGAAACTTGTTCGTTTTCGAACCGGACGGCATACTCAGCACCAGTCTTAATAGAACCATTGTGGGATAGAAACTGACTGAACTTCTGCCGATGTCCAGCCCTACTAGCATGGTCTTAATAGAACCATTGTGGGATGGAAACTTCTTCTTTGGTGTTTGGTTTTAGGACAACCTCTCCCGTCTTAATAGAACCATTGTGGGATGGAAACCAGTTTCTGTTGCCAGCGTTCATGACCGCCCGCAAGTCTTAATAGAACCATTGTGGGATGGAAACGCAACATATCAAAGCGTCCAGCCCTTGCATCAGCCAGCGTCTTAATAGAACCATTGTGGGATGGAAACGCTGCTGACGGTTCTGGGGTCTTGGTTGGTCAGGGCCGACATGTCTTAATAGAACCATTGTGGGATGGAAACTTAGAATTGTAGGCTATTTTAAACAATTCACTGATAAAGTCTTAATAGAACCATTGTGGGATGGAAACGGCACTACGGCCCTCTTGTAACGTTTGGTGTTTCTGCGTCTTAATAGAACCATTGTGGGATGGAAACAAGCAATTTCAGACAAAGGGGACGGTTCCTTTCGTCTAAAAATTTATTTTGTAAGGAGAGGGTGTTTCATGAAGATAGTTAAAATGAAGGATGTAATAAAATGTTTGGTGATGTTATAGCTTTAGACAATGTAAATTTAGAAATAGAGGAAGGAGAAATTTACGGTCTATTGGGGCGTAATGGGGCAGGTAAGACAACAGCTATAAGCATAATCTGCGGCTTGCTCAATTTTGATAGAGGAAAGGTGTATGTTTTTGATAAAAATATACGCAAAGAACCGGAATTCATAAAGAAGAGTATAGGTATTGTGCCGTCTTTTTCTTAGGTGGAAGATTGGATTCGCAACGAATTCTGCGAATAGTAGAGGGGCTGACAGTAATCCCCTCATGCTCGGATAGTAATTGGGCTAAATGATGCTCATTTGATAAAGCATGTGCCGGTTTTCGCCCGCGGTTTTTATGGATAATTCCGGTTTCTCCCTCCTCCAAGATTCTTTGTAACGCTTCAATTCTTTTTTGCTCATAGTGATTCTCTCCTGTCCCATAGTGACATTTTCTCAGAAGCGTTACAATATGACAATATCACAGACGTACGACAAAACTGGCCGAAACATTGAATGGTACTCATGTTTAACCGTGCCACTCATCGGACATAATGTAAACAAGAGTCCAGAAGGAGGATAGGGCATGGAATTGGTCGCCGCATGCCTGGCAGCACTAGTAGCCGTCCTCTTTAATCGCCGGGTTCAAGCAGAGACCGGCTGGCAAATTGCAGTCATAACCGCCCCACTAATCGAAGAATTAGCCAAAACCGGTTTCGCTAAAATCCTATCAGCCCAGGTATTACCCGTGCACCTCTACTTCGGCCTCATTGAAGCAATCTACGATGCCTGGGCCAAACCTGAGCGCCATCTTCTGCCGGCCCTGCTCAGCCTGCTCAGCCACGGCTTTTTCGGCTATCTCACTGTCAAAAGCGGCATCCTTGCTGCCCTGTTCGCCCATTTCTCCTGGAACGGTCTGATCTGGTACATGCAGAGGAGGAGGCAAAATGCGGGTAATATATTATTGTGAATTGTGTCAGGAAATCGTGGATGAATGGGAAATAGCCTTGACTGAGCCTGACAACCCATCTATAATGGAAATGCATATGGAACCAACCCTTTGTCCTGATTGCATGACAGCAATGGGTAAGGACGAAGGCTGGTTAGGCCAAATCAAGTACAATTACCTGCACTGATTTGTGCCAAATTGCACTTTCATAGTGGGGGAAGGAGAAGAGCAAATGACCAGAGGGCTGGTCGGGCCCTTGCTTCAGGCGAAAGAACTCCAGGATTTGTGGCGGGATTTAGGAGTAAAGAAAAAAACCGCCCTGGTCTATGGAGTAAGCGGAGCGGTGTCTGCTTCATTACTGGCGGCCTGGTACCGTTTGCGGCAGCAACCTCTGCTAGCCATAGTAAGGGATCTGGCTGATGCAAAACGTCTATGTGATGACTTGAGCACATTTTTGCCGGAAGAGGAGATTTTACTCTATCCGGCCCAGGAAATGTTACCATGGGACATTGAAGCCAGTAGCCGGGAGTTATTAACTGCCCGGCTAAAAGTGCTGGGCGCGCTGGCCAGAGGGCGCACCCCACTGATAGTGGCTCCCGTTGCTGCTTTAAGCCGGGCGGTCACACCACCGGAGCAATTCAAAAATTATCTGGTTACCCTGAACAAAGGCCAGGAAATAGAGCCGACCGCCCTGGCGGCTCAACTTCTCCAGATGGGTTATGAACGGGTATCCCAGGTGGAAGTAGCAGGGCAATTCAGCTGGCGCGGAGGAATTGTCGATATTTTTCCGGCCTCGGCCAGTGAACCGGTGCGCCTGGAATTTTTTGATGTAGAAATTGATTCCTTGCGCCTTTTTGACCCGGTGAGCCAGCGCTCTTTGCGGGAAATAGAGCAGGCGGAGATTCTGCCGGCCAGGGATTATTTTGCCACTGCTGCTGACTGGCAACAGGCAGCCAGGGTGCTGGAAAAAGAGTACCAGAATTTGCGCAAAAAACTGATCGGGCTTCAACAGAGGGAAGCAGTGGGGCGTTTGGATCAGAAGCTGAAGGATTTGCTGAGCCGGCTCAAGGAGGGCCTGATTCCTGCTGGTCTGGATGCCTTCGCCGCCTATGTAATGCCAGAAAAAGCTACCCTGCTGGACTACTTGCCGACCGGGGCGCTGATAGCCGTCGAAGATCCCAACCGGGTCAGGGAAAAGGCGCTGGCCTGGGATGATGAGCGTGGAGAAACCTTTGCCAGCTGGCTGGAACGGGGTATGGCTTTGCCCGGGCAGGAAGCTTTATATTTCAGCTGGGAAGATATATGGCGGCAGTTGACAGGAAGGCCTTTGCTGGGCCTGGCCCTTTTGCCCAGGGAGCAAACAGGCTGGCGGCCCGAACTTCTGTTAAACCTGAACAGCCGGACGGCGCCCCTGTATCAGGGAAATCTGGAAGAATTGACCCGCGACTTAAAAAATTACAAACGTCAGGGCTATGCCGTCGCCCTGCTTACAACCCATACCCAGCGCAGCCAGCAGTTGCTGGATTTATTGAAAGAGGCGGAGATTGAAGCTGTATATTTAGGCCGATTGCAGCAGGAATTTCGGACTGGAAATATCGTTATCACCCGGGGGGAACTTTCAGCCGGTTTTGAGTTTCCCCAGAGCAAAATCCTGATTTTAACGGAGAGAGAGCTTTTTGGCCAGAGCAAAAAGGGCAGAAAAGCCCGGGAAATTAAGCCTGCTGGCGGCCAGAAAATCAGCGCTTTTACCGACCTCAAGATCGGGGATTATGTAGTTCATGTCAATCACGGGATCGGGGTGTATGAAGGGGTTGAACAGCTGAGCGTTGGCGGTATTACCCGGGACTACCTGGTGGTAAGCTATGCCGGGGCCGATCGCCTCTATATCCCTACGGAACAGATTAGCCTGTTGCAAAAGTACATCGGTACTGATGGGCAAAAACCCAGGATCAGTAAACTGGGCGGGCAGGAATGGCAAAAAGCCAAGGCCAAAGCCAGAAGTGCGGTCAAAGAGATGGCCGAGGAGCTGATCAAGCTCTATGCTGCCCGCGAAGCCCTGAAGGGTTTTGTCTTTTCGCCGGATACCGTCTGGCAGCAGGAATTTGAACAGGCCTTTCCTTATGAGGAGACTCCGGACCAGTTGCAGGCTATTGCCGAAATCAAGGCCGATATGGAACGGCCCCGGCCCATGGATCGTCTCCTGTGCGGGGATGTGGGCTATGGCAAAACCGAAGTAGCTTTGCGGGCAGCCTTTAAAGCCGTAATGGACAACAAACAGGTAGCCATCCTGGTGCCGACCACCATCCTGGCCCAGCAGCATTACAATACCTGTCTGGAGAGGTTTCAGGGCTTTCCGGTTTCCATTGACCTGCTCAGCCGTTTTCGCAGTGCCCGGGAACAAAAAGCTACCTTAAAGAAACTGGCCAGTGGCCAGGTGGATATTATAATAGGTACTCATCGGCTGTTACAGGATGATGTAAAGTTCAGAGACCTGGGGCTGTTGATAGTCGATGAGGAACAGCGCTTTGGTGTTGCCCATAAGGAAAAACTGAAACAATTAAAACAGACGGTGGATGTCTTGACCTTAAGCGCAACCCCCATTCCCCGGACATTACACATGGCTCTGGCGGGGGTTAGGGATATGAGCTTGCTGGAAACCCCGCCGGAAGAAAGATATCCAGTACAGACCTTTGTGGTGGAATTCAATCCTCTGATGATCCGGGATGCTATCCTGCGGGAACTGGCCCGCGGGGGACAGGTCTATTTTGTTCACAACCGCATTGAAGACATGGATCGCATCTTTACCTTCCTGACCCAGCTGGTACCCGAGGCCCGCATAGCAATTGGACATGGACAGATGAGGGAAGATGAGCTGGAAAAGGTCATGCTGGATTTTCTCAACCAGGAATATGATGTTCTGCTCTGTACTACCATTATTGAAACCGGTCTGGATATTCCCAATGTTAATACCATCATTATCGATAATGCTGATACCATGGGTCTGGCCCAGCTCTATCAGCTGCGGGGCCGGGTGGGACGCAGTAATCGTATGGCCTATGCCTATTTAACCTATCGCAAGGATAAGGTATTGACGGAAATTGCGGAAAAAAGGTTGCAGACATTACGGGAGTTTACCGAGCTGGGTTCCGGGTTCAAGATAGCCATGCGGGATCTGGAAATCAGGGGGGCCGGCAATTTACTGGGGCCGGAGCAACATGGTCATATTATGGCCATAGGTTTTGACCTTTACACTCAGATGCTGGAGGAAGCGATACGTGAGTTAAAAGGAGAAATCAAGGAAGAACCGCTGGAAACTACTGTGGAAATTGCAATAGATGCCTATCTGCCTGCAGACTACATCGAAGATGGTGCGGTAAAAATGGAGATTTACCGCAAAATCATGCTCTGCCGCACGGAAGAACAATTACTGGATTTGTCGGATGAGCTGGTAGACCGTTTTGGTGATCCGCCTTTACCGGTGGTCAACCTGTTGACTATTGCCAGAATAAAAATTCTAGGCCAGGAAGCAGGCATTACCTATATCGGCAAACAACAGGAACATTTAATTATCAAGCTGGCACCTGATGCTCCTTTGGAGCCGGTCAAGATCCTGAGGTTACCGGGAAAGATTCGGGGGCTGAATATTGTCGGGGGTGCGGAGCCGGTTATAAGAGTGCCCTGGTCCAAACGGGACCCGGGGCTGAACTGGGTGGAAAAAATTATCAGGGAAATAAAATACTGTGGAATTGGTTCCGAGAATTTGGTATAATAAAAACAGTTTTCAGAAAGGGGATGTGATGGAATGTACAAACTGAAAAAACTGGTTGCGTCCGTACTGACCGCTGCCATGCTGGCCCTGGTAGCCGGTTGCGGTAGCAATGCGGTAGCTACGGTTAATGGGGAGGATATCACCAAGGAACAGTTTGAACGCCGCCTGGAAAAAATGAAAGCGGTATACAAGCAAAATGGAGCTAATTTTGACACCGAACAGGGTAAAGCTATGTTAAAGGCGATCCAGAAGCAGGTATTAGATGGCATGATCGAAGAAACTATCCTGTTGCAGGAAGCCAAAAAACAAGGGGTACTGCCTTCTGATGCCGATGTGCAGAAACGGGTAGAAGAGACCATCAAGAAATTTGAATCCAAAGAAAAATTCCTGGAAGCCCTGAAGAATTATAACATGGATGAAAAGGAATTTGCGGAGTGGACTAAACAAAACCTGGCTCTGGATGCTCTGTATAACAAGGTAACTGCTAACATCAAGGTAACTGATGAGGAAATCAAGAAATATTATGAAGAAAACAAGGAACAGTTCAAGCAACCGGAACAGGTACGAGCCCGTCATATCCTGATCAAATTTGATACCCAGCAGGAAAAAGTAGGCCGGACTGAGGAACAGGCCAAGAAAATGGCCCAGGACCTGATCAAGGAACTGGAGAAAGGTGCTGACTTTGCCAAACTGGCTAAAGAAAAGTCTGAAGACCCAGGCTCTAAAGACAATGGTGGCGAATACACCTTTAGCCGTGGTCAGATGGTTCAGGAATTTGAAGATGCGGCTTTCTCTCTGAAACCGGGCAGCTTTACCAAGGAACCGGTAAAGACCCAGTATGGTTATCATATTATTAAGGTAGAAGAACGCATCCCTGCTAAAGAACGGACTTTTGAAGAAGTTAAAGGGGAACTGGCCCTGCAATTGCCCATGCAAAAGAAACAGGAAGCTTTCGCCAAATATACTGCTGAGTTGAAGAGCAAGGCCAAAATCGAGATTAAGGACAAGGAGCTGGCCGCATCCCCGGCCCCTGCTCCCAGCAACGGTAGCCAGTTACCTCCGGGCCATCCCAGTACTTCCGGTGGTAGCAGCAGCGCACCCCAGCCTGTTAAACCGGCGCAATAACGAAGTTCGAAGTTCGAGGTACGAGCTTCGAGATGCAAAGAATTGGAATGCTAGGGTAGGCAGTTTAGAAGCGAGTATAACAAGGCACCGGAGGCGTACTGGAAGTACGTCGAGGATGCCGCAGCGACAGCTGACGCAGTAATACGAAGCCTATAATCGGCTGAGCATAAGAAGTCTGACAATTTTGGTAGCATAATTCCCTTCCCGCCGATAAATACTAACAGTGACAAAAAAATTGTCAGTTGGTATAAAGGAGGGAAGGGAATTGTCATGAAAGCAACAGGAATAGTTCGTCGGATTGATGACCTGGGACGGGTGGTAATACCGAAGGAAATCCGCCGCACTTTAAGGATCAGGGAAGGCGATCCGCTGGAGATTTTTGTCGATCGGGATGGAGAAGTGATCCTGAAAAAATATTCCCCCATTGGGGAACTGGGTGATTTCGCCCGGGAGTATGCCGAATCTCTGCATGAAGCAGTCGGCCATATCTGTTGCATTACTGACCGGGACAATGTCATTGCCGTAGCTGGAGGCTCTAAGAAAGAGTTTATGAATAAACCCATCGGTCCCGCAGTGGAAAAGGCGATGGAAGAAAGGAAAGCGGTTATTATCAATAACCCGGGTGAACATCCCCATTGCCTGGGTTGTCCTGTGGATGATGAAGATGACACCTGCAAGTTTACAGCGGAAGTAATAGCACCCATTATAGCTGAAGGGGATCAGATCGGCGCAGTGTTGATTCTCTCTAAAGACCCCAATGTCAGGATGGGAGAACTGGAACTAAAGCTGGCTGAGACTGCAGCGGGCTTTTTGGCCAAACAAATGGAACAGTGAAGCTGGCGGGTAGTATGCCTGAGGTATACTACCCTTTATTTTGACCGACTGGAGGAGGACGGAGGATGGCAGAAATATATATTGTCGGCCTTGGTCCCGGTGATGAGCAAACTTTCCCTCTGGGCAACTGGCAGTTGCTCAAGGGCTTTACCGGGCCGATAATTTTCCGTACATATAGACATCCTATTGTTGACTGGTTAAAACAACAGGGTATTACAGGCGCTAGCTGTGACCATTTTTATGAAGAAGCTGAGGATTTTGCTGCCGTATATGAAAAAATCGTACAGGAGCTGGTTGGACAAGCAACACAAAAGGGGCAGCTGGCTTATTGTGTACCCGGGCATCCACTGGTGGCAGAGACCAGTGTGCAATGGTTGCTGAAGCGCTGTGAGTCAGAGGGGATAACAGTCAGGATATTGCCGGCCATGAGTTTTCTGGATGCTATTTATGCAGCCCTGAAAATAGACCCGGCGCAAGGGGGGCTACAAATAATTGACGCTTTAGCGCTGGCCCAAACCCGGATCAATCCCAGAAATGGCCTGCTTCTGCTGCAGGTATATAACCAGCTGGTTGCTTCTGAGACTAAACTAACTTTGATGGAATTTTACCCGGATGAATATCCAGTTACAGTTATCCGGGGGGCAGGATTGGCTGACGAAAAAAAGGTAGTCATACCCCTGTATGAACTGGATCGTTTGCCCTGGATTGATCATCTCACCAGTATCTATTTAGCCCCCAATCCGGAGGGGAAACCTGAATTCGGCCATTATGCCCTGGAACCCCTGGCGACGGTTATGGAAAAATTGCGTTCAGAGCAGGGATGTCCCTGGGACCGGGAGCAAACCCATCAAAGCTTGAAACCTTTTTTAATTGAAGAAGCCTATGAAGTTTTAGAGGCCATCGACAACCAGGATATGGAGGCGCTTTGTGAAGAACTGGGGGATGTGCTGTTACAGGTGGTTTTTCATACACAAATTGCCCGTGAACATGAATATTTTGATTTAAATGATGTCATAATGGTAATAACTGAGAAAATGATCCGCCGCCATCCCCATGTCTTTGCCGATACACAGGTGGCTGATAGCAGAGAGGTGATACGTAACTGGGAACAGATCAAGGCCCAGGAAAAGAAGGAACAGGGCAAAGAGGAGAAATCGCTACTAGCGGGTGTTCCCAGATCCCTGCCGGCCTTGCTGCAGGCATATAAACTGCAGGCTAAAGCAGCCAAGGTGGGCTTTGACTGGGATAACTGGCGAGGAGCCTGGGACAAGGTTCAGGAGGAATTGCGGGAACTGGGACAGGTTTTAGATGACCGGCAAAAACGACAGGAGGAGCTGGGTGACCTGCTCTTCGCTCTGGTCAATCTGGCGCGCTTTTTCGACATTGATCCCGAGGAGGCACTAAAAGGAACTTGTAGTAAATTTCGCCGTCGCTTTGCCTTTATCGAGCAAACGGTAAGGGAGCGGGGCCAGAAGCTGGAGGAGCTGGCTCTGGCGGAATTAGACAAAATATGGGAACTGGCTAAAAACCATGAAAATATTTCTAAAAAAAATGGGTAAAAAGCAGGAAAATCAAGGGTTATAGCGAATATCCATATTTGGTAAATTAAACAGCTGTAAAACATAAACAGGAGGGATTTGTGTGAACAAAACCGATCTGGTAAACAGCGTAGCCGAGAAAGCTGAGCTGACCAAGAAAGATGCTGAAAAAGCCGTAAATGCTGTCTTTGCTTCAATTGAAGAAGCACTGAAAAAAGGGGAAAAGGTACAACTGGTTGGTTTTGGTACTTTTGAAGTTCGCTCCCGTGGCGAGCGCAAAGGCCGTAACCCGCAAACTGGTGAAGAAATTACCATCGCTGCTGCCAAGGTACCTGCTTTCAAAGCCGGTAAAGCTCTGAAAGAAGCTGTAATGTAATTATCAGCAAGAGCGAATAAAATCAGGTTCCACATGGAACCTGATTTTGTCATATTAAGGGGGAATCGGTTTGCGTTTAGACAAATTTCTTAAAGTAAGTCGAATTATTAAACGCCGTACTCTGGCCAAAGAAGTATGTGACGGTGGACGCATTCAGATCAATGGTCGGCCGGCCAAAGCCAGCAGTGAAGTTAAAGCAGGAGATATACTGGAACTGGATTTTGGCCAGCGACGTTTGCGGGTGCGGGTAGTGGAGATAAAGGAAAACGTTCCGGCCGCCCTGGCTGGCCAGCTTTATGAAATTCTGGAAGAGATAAAAGTCAGGGAAACCACTTTCTGATGTAATATTTTTGCCCTCCCAGGTAAAACTAAGCCTTGAAAAAAGGTGACAAGGAGGGCAAAATATGTTCAGGTGGGGATGGCAAAAAATCTTGCTGTCATTACTGGTGGTGATGACCCTGATAGGTGGAGGTTGTGCCTTACGTAAACCCTTACCACCCGGGCAACCGCCAGGGCCGGCCGGGAGAGAGTTTACTGAAGAACCAACTATATCACTCTATGACAACAAGACCAAACAAACAAAAAAAATCAAACTGGAAGAATATGTAGCAGGAGTGGTTGCAGCCGAAATGGATACCAGCTGGCCGGTAAATGCCCTGGGAGCTCAGGCTATTTTGGCCCGTACTTTTACCCTGGAAAATATCAAGGCTGGTCGGGTGAAAAAATTGTATGGGGCGGATATTTCTACTGATATTGAGGAATCCCAGGCCTATGCTCCGGAAAAAATCAATGATAATGTGCGCAAAGCGGTACAGCTTACCCGGGGCCAGGTCATTCGCTGGCAGGGTAAGTATGTTAAAGCCTGGTTTCATGCCTGCTGTGGCGGCAAAACCGCTTCGGCTAAGGAAGGCCTGGCTTATGAAAAAGAGCCTACCCCTTATTTATCAACGGTAGCCGATGGCTGCATGGCCATCACTACCCCGGAAAATAAGCACTGGGAAGTAAAACTGAGCGGGGAGGAACTGGCCCGGGCAGTAAAACAGGCAACCGGTCAGGACCCCGGTCAGGTAACTTCAGTGCAGATTATTAAACGCGGACCTTCAGGGAGAGTAGAATCTCTCAAGGTCGGGAATGTTGCCATTAGCGGTCCGGCATTACGGCTGGCAGTGGGCAGTGAAAAAATGCGCTCCATGATGCTGGAAGACATCCAGAATGCCGGCGGAACCTTCATCTTTAAGGGCAGGGGTTTTGGGCATGGAGTTGGCCTCTGCCAGTGGGGAGCAAAAAAAATGGCTGCAGAAGGGAAACAGCCCTGGAGTATAGTTAAGTTCTATTATAAAGGTGTTAAAATAGAAAAGTTATGGTAGCAAAAGGCCCCTGTTCCATAAAGGAATGGGGGCATTTTTGACATATTCAAGGGACAAGGGGCATAAATTAAAAATGAACAAGGGAAAAGGAGGGATAGTGGGATGGAGAGCAAGAAAACAGTAACTGGTCAGCGGTTGGAAGTGCTCAACCGGGAAGAAGTAATCATAACCGGGGTGGAGCACGTGGATTCCTTTGATGAACAGGTGATAAGCCTGAAAACCAATCTGGGCAACCTCATCCTGAAGGGTGAGGGGTTGAATATCACCCAGTTGAATATGGAGGAAGGCAAACTGGTAGTACAGGGCTACCTTTATTCCCTGACTTATGCGGAAACCAAAGGGGGCAAGAGCAAGGGAATTTTTGACAAGCTGCTCAAATAGAAAGGAGGGCGTTGAGTGGAACTCAGGCTTCAACTCCTTTCTTTTCTTTTTAGCTGGGGATTGGGAGCCTTGCTGGGCATTATTTTTGATTTTTATCGTCTCTGGTCGGAATTTTACCACTGGCCGAAATGGATTAAGGCCCTGGGAGATCTGATCTACTGGATTATAGCAACTATCCTGGTTTTTTTTAGCTTACTGGGGGTTAATGGCGGGCAGATGCGTTTTTATATTTTGCTAGCTGTAACTCTGGGTTTGGCCAGTTACTGGGTTTGGTTTAGCCCTCATGTTTATCGGATTATTTCGCAGATCTGGCGCCGGCTGGTAAATCTGATCAAGAGAATAATCTGGCTGGTGACCCGGCCTCTGGTCTGGCTGGGGATTGTTCTGGCCTGGCCGTGGCGCTGGTTGTTGATATTGTGGAAAAATTTGTGGATAAGATTGTGGATAAAACCTAAACGCAACCTTTACCAGCGCCTGGAGAAATGGTGGACAGAAAAAAAGGAGCGCCGGAAATAATTAGCAGCAGGAATTAACGATAACATGTAGAAGTATTGTAATGAATTTGTAATAAATGCACTACAGTTATCCACTGCTGTGGATAACTGTGTGGATAACTTGTTTATTATCCATATTTTTTGTGGACAAGCTGGGTATAAGTCCGGAGGAATGACAGGTGCAGATTGAAATTCGGGGTGTGGAAAAACTGAGCATCCGGGAACGCCAGGTGGTGGCTTTAAAAGAAATGGGCTGGTCGACAGATGCTGTGGCCAAGCAGCTGGGCTTAAGCCCGGCTACAGTGGCTACCTTATATAACCGCGCCCGAAACAAGGGCTATCAGGTTGTGATTGTGATGAGCGGGGATGTCCTGGGTTTGGGACAGCCGGAGGAGGATGAGGGATGAGTAAACGGGCTGAAGGAAAAATAGTGGATCTAAATCAGCGGCTGGAGAAGGAAACGCCGAAAAAGGTTAAGACCGGAAGTTCCAAATCCAGATTCTTCTGGCGCCGGGTAGTGGTGGGGATTTTTCTGGCATATAGTGTAATCGTAGTGGGCTCCTTTGTACACCAGACTGTAAAAATGAATCAGCTGGAAAAGGAAATCAGTTCTGTGCAAAACAAAATAAAAGCAGTGGAAATGAGTAATACTAAGTTAAAAGAAGAAATCAAGTTGTTACAAACTGATGAGTACATAGAGCGCCGGGCCCGGGAAGAGCTGAATCTGGTAAAACCAGGGGAAAAGGTGGTAATTCCCGCTGTCGGTAAGAAAAAACAATAAGGGAAAAAGGTTTTGCTTGACAGTTTTTTCTTGTAACCTATATAATTTTGATATATGACATTAAGGAGGAATTCTCTGTTTATGGCCATCGCAGTAGGGAGCATCGTTGAGGGAGTAGTTACCGGCATTACCAATTTTGGTGCTTTTGTGCAATTGCCGGACGGGCAAACGGGACTGGTTCACATTTCCGAGGTTGCCCATACTTATGTGAAGGATGTGCGGGATTTTCTCAAGGAGGGGGACACTGTACGGGTTAAAGTCCTGAATGTGGATGACCGGGGTAAAATCGGCCTGTCCATTAAACAGACTCAGGAAGCTCCGGAACGGGCAGACCGCAAGCGCTCTCAAATCAGTTTTGAGGAGAGGCTGGCCCGTTTTCTGAAGGACAGTGATGAACGGCAGGCTGATTTGCGGCGAGCTACCGAAGCCAAGCGGGGTGGCCGCGGCAGCAGAAGAGGATAAATCAGAGCCAGGCACAGCCTGGCTTTATTTTATGGGGAAAGGATGAGGCTAATGTTGATCGCCGGTCTGGATATTGGCAGTAATTCCTGCCGTTATACTCTGGTGCACTGGCAAAAAAACCAGGGCTTAAGGGTAGTTGAACAGGACCTGGCTACGACCCGGCTGGGCAAAGGGATGGCCGGAGGTATTTTGTTGCCGGAAGCCATCGAGCGTACTGTGGAGGCTATTACTGGTTTTGTTGAACGCGCCCGGCAGAAAGGGGCGGAAAAAATATTAGGGGTGGCGACAGCCGCAGTTCGGGAAGCTGCTAATGGACAGGAGCTGCTAGATCGTCTGGTGCCATTGTCTGCAGAGATTACCTGCATTGATGGGCAACGGGAGGGCTGGTATAGCTGGCTGGGAGCAGTTCAGGGCCTGGGGCTGGAAAAGGGAGATGGAGTAATGGTCATAGACAGCGGTGGTGGCAGTACTGAGTTCAGCTGGCTGGAGGCAGGACAGCTAAAGGCTATTTCACTGAAAATAGGAGCGGTCAGAGCTACGGAAGAAAAATGGTCTCTGGCCGAGATCGATGATTTTCTTGCTAAAGGGATAGCCTCCATTCCTGTTAAACCGGAGAAAGTGATTCTGGTAGGAGGAACTGCGACTACCCTGGGCGCAATGGAGCTGCAGTTGGAGAAATATCAGCCCAGTCTGGTACACGGGCTTAAGCTGTCAGCCCAACAGGTAGCAGCCTGGGCCCGGCGGCTGCGAGAGCTGAATCTGGAGGAAAGAAAACAATTGCCTGGTTTACAGCCTGCCCGGGCGGATATCATCCCTGCCGGTGCTTCCATCCTGGCTGCTGCTACCCACCAGCTGGGCACTGAGCAGGTTTGGTTAAGTGAGACCGATTTACTTTACGGCCAAATCTATATATATATTCAGGAACAGCTGAAATATGACGAAAAAGGCCCGGTTAAATGGGACTTTTCCTAATTTGTCGAAGAAAAAATTTGGACAACCTACCAATACTGACAAGTTTTTCCCGCTCCCCTGATTAAAATATAGATAGGTAGAGTACAGGCTAAGGGGGAGTGGAGCTTGCTGGAATCCCAGTTCGAAATTTATCCCTATCGGCAGACAGAAGATGGACAAGCAGCCATAGCCCGGAAGGAGCGCTGGCGCTGGCCTGATCTGAGCGGGCTGTTAAAAGTAAAAAGAGTTAGGCCTGATTTTAAAGACCTGATCTGGCTGGGTATAGCTGCAATTTTAGCCAACAGCATGATCCTGGAAGATGTTTCACCTTTTTATCCCGCTTTGTTAGGGGGAATCGCCTGGTTTAATGCCCGGCGCCAATGGGCCACCAGCCTGGGAGTAGCTTTGACCCTGGCAATAAAAGGGGATTACTGGCAGCTGGCAGTAGCCTCAATGCTGGCCCTGGGTTTTGCTACCATTATCGGGCGTATTCCGGAACAGACCCGGCGTCGCTGGTTTTTACCGATACTGGTGGGAAGCCTTGATTTGACCTTAAGAGCCGGGATGGCCCTTTTGCGACAGGCCCCCTTATATGCCTTTGTTGCCAGCACAGTAGAGGCGGTGCTGGCGGCGGTACTGGCCTACTTTATGCTGGTCTGGTTACCTCCCTTGCTGGAAAAAAGGGAAAAAGCGGTTGAAGCTGTCGGCGGCCTGGGGATACTGGGAACAGGCATTCTTATTGGCTTGAATGGTATAGAAATCAACGGCTTAAGTCTGGTGGGGATTCTCAGCCGTCTGCTGATTCTACTGGCTGCCACCATAGGCGGTATCGGTGGTGGGACGGTAATTGGCACTATTATCGGGCTGATACCTGCTTTGACGGCCCGGGGCTATTCTCCCGTGATAGTCGGGGTTTATGCCTTTGGAGGCTTGCTGGCGGGAATTTTTGAACGTTTTGGCCGCTGGGGTCCGGCCCTGGGCTTGATGTTAAGCAATATATTTCTCTCCTTATATACACCCGACCCCAGGGGGCTGTTGATTATCATGGGGGAAACCCTGATTGCAGTTTTACTATTCTTGCTGTTACCTGCCCGTTTACTGGAAGAATGGCAACGGCGGGCGGGTAGAGTGAGACGGCAACAGGAGCGACAGTTGAAAGAAGAGGCAGAAAAACTGAAGGCCATGACGGCCCAGCGTATTCTGGAATTCGCCAGTGTTTTTCAGGGTCTGTCCAATACTTTTGAACAATTGATTAATTCAACAGGTCGGGAAGGGGAAGAGGATGCTCTGCCTCCGCTGGTTAAAGAGGCCTGTGGTCGCTGCAGCAGACTGGTAACCTGCTGGCAGAGAGAAGAGCGGGCGACCAGACAGGGAATACGGCTATTGTTGAATCTGGCTGAAGCCCAGGGAGGGGTTGATAGTACCCAGGTGAGCCGGGCGCTGAAATATTGTTTTCGCATGCGGGAAATGGCGGCAGCTATTAACTGCCTGGCCAGTGCCCATCGTTTACATAAGTTCTGGGAACATAAGATTCAGGAAAGTCAGGAATTAGTTAAGGAACAGCTGCGGGGTGTTTCCAATTTAATGGAATCTTTCGCCTATGAGCTGGCAGTAACGGGCGAAACGGCAGAAGTACTGGACTGGCCCTACCAGGTGGAATATGGTATTGCCAAAGTAGCCAAGGATGGTTGTATTATTTCCGGAGACAGTACGGCGGTTCAAAATCTGAACAATGGCAAGTTTTTACTGGCCCTCAGTGATGGCATGGGAACGGGTACAAGGGCCGCAGTACAAAGCCAGGCGGCCCTCAGTTTGTTGACTCAGCTGCTGGAGATGGGATATGATCCGGAGATAGCAGTGAAGACTGTGAACTCAGCCATGATTATGCGTTCCAAAGATGAAGAAGAATTCGCTACCCTGGATTTGGCTTTAATTGACCTGCAGGATGGTTCGGCTCACTTTGTCAAGATCGGTGCTGTCTTTTCCCTGATCAAACGGGAGCATCGGATTGGACTGGTTAAATCAGGTTCTTTGCCCATAGGTATTCTGCAACAGATGGAACCGGACCAGATTAATGTCCAGCTGGAACCCGGTGATATAGTGGTGATGTTCAGTGATGGGGTAATTCATGGTACCGGTGCCTGCCCGGAAGAATGGCTGGCCCAGGTCTTGCATCAATGCCGGACAGAGGATCCAGAAAATCTGGCCCATTATATTCTCAACAGTGCCCGTATCCAGGCCAATAACCGAATTGCTGATGATATGACGGTAATAGTATTCCGACTGATCAAAAAGTAAATTTTTCCCCCTCTACGGGGGTTTTTCTTTTCTATTTGGATAATGGTATAATAATGCTATCAGTGTTTGAGGTGGGCAGATGGGCATGGCATCAACCAAGGAAATTGTTGTGATTCTGCTGTGGACCGGCAGGTTGTTGCTGGAAAATGGAGCTGAAATTACCCGGGTAGAAGATACCCTGGAGAGAATGGGCCTGGCTCTGGGGCTGAAAAAGGTAGAGGTTTTTGCCACTCCTACCGGTTTTGTGGTTTCCGGCCAGAATGAGCTGGGGAAGGTCGCTACTATGACGGAACGCATACGGGCCCGGGAGCTGGCTTTACATCGGGTCTTGCTGGTGAATCAGATTTCCCGGCAGGTAGTGGAAGGAGAGCTGCAATTTCCCGAACTGGTGCAGCGCCTGGCAGAGGTGGAAAACGCACCACCAGATTACCCTGCCTGGGTAATGACAGGGGCAGGAACCCTGGCTACCGGTTTTTTTGCCCTGATGTTTGGTGGGGATTGGCGAGCGGCTCTGGTGGCCTGTCTGGGTGGACTGACAGTGATGCTCTGGCGTCAGTTGGTGGCACCGCTAGGGCCAGGCAGAGTGATCACTACATTCCTGGCCGCAGTGATTGGAGCCATAACGGCAGTGCTGGTAGGCCGGCTTTGGCCAACGGTGGCAACAGACAAGGCCATTATCGGGACCATTATGTTGCTGGTACCAGGGGTTGCGGTAACCAGCGCTATAATAGATGTAATCAATGAGGACCTTTTATCCGGGGTAGCCAGGGGAGCAGAAGCCATTTTGATTGCCACTGCCGTGGCTGCTGGAGTCTCCCTGGTACTGGCATTAGGATGATGGAGGCAGACAGAAAAATGTTAAAAGTATTATGGGCTGCAATTGCTTCTGCTTTGTTTGGCATCTTATTTGCTGTGCCTCGACGCTGGTTATTTACAGCAGCAGCAGGTGGAGGGCTGGGCTGGGCCAGTTATACCTGGCTAACTACTATCCACCTGAATGGGATCGTGGCCATGTTTTTGGCAGCAGTCATGGTTGCCCTCTTCAGTCAAACGGCGGCCCGGCTGGGAAAGGTGCCAGTACCCATTTTCCTGGTACCAGGCGTGGTGCCCCTGGTGCCAGGGGCGTCCGCTTATGAAGCTATGTTCAATCTGGTCCATGGCCAAACAGCGGCGGGGCTGGCTAAAACGGTGGAGACCCTCTTACTGGGACTGGCCATTGCCGGAGGGCTGGCACTGGGGGCCGCTTTGTTCCGGGCCAGAACGGGAGGAAAGGCCAATGTGGCATAAGATTGAACATTATATTGTCCAGCAACAGCTTCTGCAGTATGGGGAGCGGGTGTTGCTGGCGCTTTCCGGCGGACCGGATTCGGTGGCCCTGGCTCATTGCCTGTTGCAATTAGCGGATAAATACCGGTGGCAGCTGGGGGCTGTACATGTCAACCATCGTATGCGGCCCGGAGAAGCAGAGCGGGATGAGGAGTTTGTGCGCCGCTTGTGCCAGGAATGGAATATTCCCCTTTATGTGGAAAAACTGGAGCAACCTCCGGGATCGGAAGAAGCGGCCCGCGCTGCTCGCTACCGGGTATTTGAACAGCTGCTGAACCAGGGGGGATGGGATAAAATCGCCCTGGGGCATCATCAGGATGACCAGGCGGAAACCCTGTTCTGGCATTTGCTTAGAGGCAGTGGTCTGGACGGGCTGGCGGGTATGGCGGCCCGGCGCGGAAAATTTATCCGGCCGCTGCTGGCAGTAAACCGGGCTGAAATACTTGCTTATTTAAAGAAAAATGATTTACAATGGTGTGTGGATTCCAGTAACCTGTTGCCCATTTATACCCGTAATCGCATTCGGCAGGTGATTTTTCCTTTTCTGGAGCGGGAAATTCAACCGGCTTTAAGAAAACACCTGGCCCGTACCGCCGAGTTATTGCGGGACGAACTGGAGTTGCTGGAAAAGGTAACAGACCAGTACTGGCAGGAGACGGTCCTCTACCAGAATGAAATGGAAATAGTTCTGGACTTAAAATCCCTGCAAACCCTGCCGGCGGCTTTGCAACGCAGGTTAATCCGCCGGGCCTGGCGGGAATTTACCGCTGCTGAACATCCCCTTTCCTGGGCCAAAACTGAAGGAGTGAGGCGTTTGCTGGAGAAGGACGGCAGTGCCAGCTGGCGCTTAAAGGCAGATCTGGAGGCGGTAAAAGATTATACTAAACTGGTGTTGCGACGACGGTCAGTGCCGGTTAAGGAAGAAACTGTTTCTGAAGAGTGGTACCTGTCCTTACCTGGACAGATTCAGTTGCCGGATGGAACGGTAATTCAGGCGCAGGTTGTTCAGCAACCTGGAGAGCTGGGGCCAGCAGGCAGGGAACTGATTTATCTCTGGGTACCACCAGAAGGAGAATTGCTGGTGCGCTACCGGCGCCCGGGGGATCGTTTTCGGCCAGCGGGGGCACCGGGCAGCAAAAAGCTGAAGGAATGGATGATCGATAAAAAAATTCCCCGTTCAGAGCGGGAACGAATTCCTTTAGTCCTGCTGGGAGAGGATATTGTTTGGGTAGTAGGCTGGCAAGCAGGCCACAATCCTTGCCGGAAAAGCCCGGGAGGAAGATGGGTGGCTTTGTTGCAAAGGCCCGGGTCCTGTGGTACAATATGTAAATATGAGTGACTTTAACACGCACCGCGGGAGGAGTGACTTGGTTGAACAAATTATTTAAAGGTTTCAGCATTTATCTCCTGATCGGCCTGTTGGTGTTTGCCATTTTAGAGCTGTCTGGCCGCCCGTCTGAAACAGTGAACAGGCCATCCTATGATGAATTTGTCAAAATGGTACAGGCTGGGAAAATCAGGGAAGTAACCATTACAACTGAAAACTTAACCAACTCCATTGAAGGTGTGGATAGCAGCGGCAAAAAATTTGCTCTCTACGGCCCGATTCAGGATGAACGGCTGATTGACCGGCTGATGGATGCCAATGTCAAGATAGTGCATAATCCTCCGCCCAAAAACAGTGTCTGGCTATCGGTGCTGACCTCCTTACTGCCAGTATTATTGCTGGTAGGGGTGATGTTCTTCTTTATGCAACAGGCCCAGGGGGGTGGCAACCGGGTCATGTCCTTTGGCAAAAGCCGGGCTCGCCTGGCTTCCGAGGACCGGCGCCGGGTGACCTTTGCCGATGTAGCGGGAGCTGATGAGGCTAAAGAGGAATTGCAGGAAGTAGTGGAATTTCTCAAATACCCCAAGAAATTCCATGAACTGGGAGCGCGGATCCCCAAAGGGGTTTTGCTCTTTGGACCTCCCGGTACCGGTAAGACACTGCTGGCCAGGGCGGTAGCCGGGGAAGCCGGGGTTCCTTTCTACAGTATCAGCGGTTCCGACTTTGTAGAGATGTTTGTCGGGGTAGGGGCCTCCCGGGTAAGGGACCTGTTCGAGCAGGCCAAAAAAAGTGCGCCCTGTATCGTTTTTATCGATGAAATCGATGCCGTTGGTCGCCAGCGGGGAGCTGGTCTGGGTGGTGGCCATGATGAGCGGGAACAAACTCTGAACCAGCTGCTGGTGGAAATGGACGGCTTTACTATGACGGAAAGTGTGATTGTCATTGCGGCTACCAACCGTCCCGATATTCTGGACCCGGCGCTATTGCGCCCGGGCCGATTTGACCGGCAGATTGTGGTAGACCGTCCTGATCTGGTAGGGAGAAAGGAAATCCTCAAGGTGCATATTCGCAACAAGCCGATTGCTCCCTCCGTTGACCTGGATGTGCTGGCCCGGCGAACTCCTGGTTTTACCGGGGCAGACCTGGCCAATATGGTCAATGAAGCGGCCTTGCTGGCAGCCCGGGCCAACAAGAAGCAAATCGAAATGACAGAGCTGGAAAATGCCATTGAAAGGGTTATTGCCGGTCCGGAAAAGAAATCGAAAGTGATTTCTGAACAGGAGAAGAAACTGGTTTCCTACCATGAAGCGGGACACGCAGTTGTGGGTTACCTCCTGCCCAATACTGATCCGGTGCACAAGGTTTCCATTATTCCACGGGGAAGAGCAGGCGGATATACCTTGCTGCTACCCAAGGAAGACCGTTATTATGCTACCAAGAGCCAGCTGCTGGATCAGGTGACCATGTTGCTGGCCGGCCGGGTGGCAGAGGCCCTGATGCTTAATGAAATCAGCACCGGGGCGCAAAATGACCTGGAGCGGGCTACCAATACCGTGCGGCGCATGATTACTGAGTATGGTATGAGCGAAAACCTGGGTCCCCTGACCTTTGGCAACCGCAGTGACCAGGTTTTCCTGGGCCGGGATATCGCTCGCGACCGCAATTACAGTGAAGAAGTAGCCAAGGCCATCGATGCTGAAGTGCGACGGATGATTGAGGAGTGTTATCAGCGGGCGGAAAGTCTTTTGCTGGAACACAAGGATAAACTGGAACTGGTAGCCAATACCCTGAT
This sequence comes from Carboxydocella sp. JDF658, assembly GCF_002049395.1. NCBI lineage: Bacteria > Bacillati > Bacillota > Clostridia > Eubacteriales > Clostridiales Family XVI. Incertae Sedis > Carboxydocella > Carboxydocella sp. JDF658. The sequence goes on from NZ_BDLR01000003.1 coordinate 35,601, forward strand.
GGAAAAAGAAACCATTGAGGCTGATGAGTTTACCGCTTTGATGCAAAAGGCGGAAAATGAATAAATAATATGGTTGGGAGGAGTAGAAAAGCTTATGGAAAGAACATTTGTCATGATTAAACCCGATGGCGTTCAGCGCAATCTGGTAGGGGAAATTCTGGCCCGGTATGAGAAAAAGGGTTACAAACTGCTGGCTATGAAGCTAATGCGGGTTACTGAAGAACTGGCCCATCAGCATTATGCCGAGCATGTGGGCAAGCCCTTTTTCCCCGGGCTGGTGGAATACATTACTTCCGGCCCGGTAGTAGCCCTGGTCCTGGGGGGTAAAGGAGTTGTGGCCGGGGTAAGAGCCATGAATGGTGCTACCAATCCCGCCAATGCTGCTCCTGGTACTATCCGGGGTGACTATGGCATAGAAGTGGGCCGCAATGTGGTTCATGCCTCTGATTCGGTAGAATCGGCCGAAAGAGAAATCGCTATTTACTTCAAGGAAGAAGAAATTCTTGCCTACGAAAAGAATGTAGATGCTTGGCTTTACGAATAAAGAGGTCTTTTTGTGCCCTGCTGGCGAATACGCTGGCAGGGTATAATTTATATTTATTAGGTAATGGAGGGGATAGTTATGGAAAAATTACAGGTGGGGTTGACTGGCACGGCGACCACGGAAGTCAGTGAGGCCAACACGGCTATCGCCTATGGCAGTGGCGGGGTGAAAGTTTTTGCCACACCGGCCATGATCGGGTTGATGGAAAAAGCGGCTTTGAGTGCTGTGGATCCCTTGCTGCCAGAAGGGATGGCAACGGTAGGTACCAAAGTGGAGGTTACTCATCTGGCGGCAACGCCGATAGGGATGCAGGTGCGGGCCCAGGCTGAGTTGCTGGAAGTTGAGGGCAAGCGCCTGTTATTCCGGGTGGAAGCCTATGATGAGGCAGGACTCATTGGAGAAGGCAAGCACGAGCGCTATATTATTGATATCGCCCGGTTCATTAGCCGGTCTGAGGCTAAAAAAGACCAGAAGAAGTGAAATATAGAATTTTGCAAAAATTCCGCCAACGCCGGCAGGAAATTGGCTGGCGATGGAGAATAATAATTCTACACCAGTATGTGCAGAAGGGGAGAGGACCCCTGCAAATAAAAGAGGATGAGGGAGGATGAGATTGTGAAATCCGATATCGAAATCGCGCTGGCGGCGGAGAAAAAACCTATTACCGAAGTAGCCGCCAAAGTGGGTTTAAGCCCTGATGATCTGGAGCTGTATGGCAAGTATAAGGCTAAGATTTCCGCTGACGTCTGGAAGCGGGTTGCCGACCGGCCAAATGGTAAACTGATTTTGGTCACCGCTATCAACCCCACCCCGGCTGGTGAAGGCAAATCCACCACCACCGTTGGTCTGGGGGATGCTCTGGCCCGCTTGAACAAAAAAGTTATGATCGCTCTCCGGGAACCTTCCCTGGGGCCCTGCTTCGGGATCAAAGGGGGGGCAGCCGGTGGTGGTTATGCCCAGATCGTGCCCATGGAAGACATTAACCTGCATTTCACCGGAGACTTCCATGCTATTACCACTGCCCATAACCTGCTGGCAGCCATGATCGATAACCATCTGCACCAGGGAAATGAACTGGGAATAGATCCGCGGCAGGTGCTGTTCCGTCGTGTCGTTGACCTGAACGACCGGGCCCTGCGGAAAATCGTGATCGGTCTGGGTGGCAAGGCTCAGGGTGTACCCCGGGAAAGCGGGTTTGACATCACTGTTGCTTCCGAAATCATGGCCATCCTCTGTCTGGCCAATGACATCAATGACCTGAAGAAGCGTCTGGGCAATATCCTGGTTGCTTACACCTATGATGGCAAGCCGGTCTATGCCCGGGATCTGAAGGCTGAAGGCTCCATGACTGTTCTGCTCAAGGATGCCATTAAGCCCAACCTGGTCCAGACTTTGGAGCATACACCTGCTTTTGTTCATGGCGGTCCTTTTGCTAATATCGCCCACGGCTGTAACAGTATCCAGGCTACCAAACTGGCTTTGAAACTGGCTGATTATGTGGTAACTGAAGCTGGTTTCGGTGCTGACCTGGGGGCTGAGAAGTTCCTCAACCTGAAGTGCCGTTTTGGCGGTCTGCAGCCGGATGCAGTAGTAATCGTGGCTACTGTACGGGCGCTGAAGTACAATGGCGGTGTAGCCCGGGCTGACCTGAACCAGGAAAACCTGGAGGCTCTGCGCAAGGGTTTTGCCAACCTGGAAAAGCATATTGAGAACGTCGGCAAGTTTGGCTTGCCCGCCGTTGTAGCTATCAACCGCTTCCCCACTGATACAGAAGCAGAGCTGGCTCTGGTACGGCAGCTCTGTGAAGAAGCCGGTGCTGAAGTGGCGCTCTCCGAAGTGTGGGCCAAAGGTGGCGAAGGCGGTATCGAGCTGGCAGAAAAAGTGCTCAAGACCCTGGAAACCAGGCCGGCAGACTTCCGCTTCCTCTATGACCTGGAAATGCCCGTCAAGCAAAAAATCGAAACCATCGCCCGGGAAATCTATGGTGCCGATGGGGTCATCTTCACCAAAGAAGCAGAAAAGGCTCTGGAAGGCTTCGAAAAACTGGGCCTGGGCAACTACCCGGTTTGTATGGCCAAGACCCAGTACTCTCTGTCGGATGATCCCACCAAACTGGGCCGTCCCAGTGGCTTCACCATTACCGTGCGGGAAATCCGGGCTTCTGTAGGCGCCGGCTTCCTGGTAGCTATTACCGGGGATATCATGACCATGCCCGGCCTGCCCAAGCGCCCGGCCGCCGAGTTCATTGATATTGACGAAAACGGTGTAATCACCGGTTTGTTCTAAACTGCAGTTATATAGTATAATGGAGATGGCCCAGGGAGACCTGGGTCCATCTTTTTTAGAGGCGGGCAGGAGGTAGTAATAATGGACTTACTCAACCGTCTAATCAATCATCCCCGGGTGAGGGCAGCATTTACGGAAATAGCCGCCTGGGAAAAGGATAGAATCTATTGCCGACATGGCTGGGAGCATGCCTGGGCTGTTGCCCGGCTGGCTTATATGCTATACTTGGAAGAGAGGGATGAACGGGAGCCTGAGGCCCGGGAAGGGTTTTATGCCGCCGGGCTGTTACATGATCTGGGGCGGGCAGTGGAATATGCTACCGGTGAAGATCATGCCCAGGTTTCGGCCCGGCTGGCCGGGGAGATTCTTGTTGAACTGGGAATGCCCGCTGAATTCATCTATAAGGTTTGTCAGGCTATTGCCGGACACCGCCGGGGAGAGGTAGAGGGTTGGGCCCGCTATCTCTATCTGGCGGACAAGCTCTCCCGTCCCTGCCTGCAGTGCGGGGTTGAGGATTGCTATAAACGGGAAAAAATGCTGGTTTTGCAGCAACTGTATGATTATAGATAGGAGGCAGTACAAGTGGAAAAAGCCAATCCCAGAGTAGTGCTGATCCGTAATCTGGAACAGGCCAGGCTTGAGCTGGCCCGCATTGGAGCCGATAGCGGTGGTGTTGGTGTGATGGCGGCCAAAAGTGTCTTTTTGCCTGTTAAACTTACAGGCATCGGGATCAAACAGGCCATTATCTTAAAGCAGGAGATGTTGAGCCGGGGTGGGGAAGCGGCTGTACACCGGGCGGTAGGTAACCTCAGCTGTGAGGAAACCGATGTTTTATTGCTGGGGACCTTACGGCAACACCTGGATTTGTGCAAGAAGCTGCGCTCCCAGCCCTTTGGTCTGGGACGGCTGGCCCAGGAAATAGAAGAGGTAGTGAAGACTGCTGCTACCGGTTACCGTAAGTGGCACTGGCGTTGGCAGGGAAGGGAGCTGGTATTGGGGGAGAGAACCCTGGTCATGGGTATCCTCAACGTTACCCCTGATTCCTTTTCCGATGGTGGTAAATTCAATGAGCTGACCGCTGCTGTCAAGCAGGCTAAAGCTATGGTGGCAGCAGGGGCGGATATTATCGATATAGGGGGTGAATCCACTCGCCCTGGGCACACTCCGGTAGATGCCGAGGAAGAAATGGCCCGGGTCTTGCCGGTGATCAAGGCTTTGGTTGAGGAGATCGATGTGCCTATTTCTGTTGATACCTACAAAGCCCGGGTGGCAGAAGCGGCCATTCAGGCGGGAGCCTCTATTATCAATGATGTCTGGGGTTTGAGGGCTGATCGGGATATGGCCCGGGTAGTAGCGGAAACGGGAGTTCCCTACATCATGATGCACAACCAGCAGGGAACGGAATACCGGGATTTGATGGGGGATTTGCTTGCCTTTTTCCGTGAAGGCATTGATTGGCTAACGGCAGCAGGTGCCAATTTGGACTTATTGGCTCTGGATCCGGGCATTGGTTTCGGCAAAACCTATGAACACAACCTGGAAGTGCTGGCGCGACTGGAGGAATTGCGTACGCTCAATTATCCCATCTTATTGGGTACTTCCCGCAAGTCGGTTATCGGCAATACCCTGGGCTTGCCGGTCAATGAGCGGGTCGAAGGAACTGGAGCTACGGTGGCTCTGGGAGTTGCCATGGGCGCAGAGATAGTGCGGGTCCATGATGTGGAAGCAATGGTCCGGGTGGCCAGAATGACTGATTCTATTGTAAGAAGGTGCTGGTAATGGATCGGATTTTAATCAGGGATATAGAGTTCTATGGTTACCACGGCGTCCTGCCGGAGGAGAAAAGGCTGGGTCAGCGGTTTGCTGTAGATCTGGACCTCTACCTGGCTCTGGCTACGGCGGGCCAGGAGGATAATCTGGAGCGGACCGTTAATTATGCTGAAATTGTGGAAAAAGTAGTGACCCTGGGCCAGGCAAAATCATTTAATTTGATTGAGGCCCTGGCAGAGGCGATTGCAGCTGAGATGCTCCGCTATCCTGTAATTGAAAAAGTCCGGGTGCTGGTAAAAAAACCGCAGGCCCCTATTCCCCGGCCTTTTGGTCTGGTGGCAGTAGAAATTGAAAGGAGTCGGGGCTGATGAAAAAAGCCATTATTGCCCTGGGAGGGAACCAGGGCCCGGTGCGGGGAAATTTGCAGCGGGTGCTGATGACTCTGCCGGAATTAGGAATAGAGACTGTGATGGTTGGGGGGCTGTATCTAACTGAACCAGTTGGCTATACCGAACAGGACTGGTTTTATAACAGTGCGGCCCTGGTGCAAACGGAGTTGAGCCCGGAAGAATTGCTGGCCCGATTGTTGCAGCTGGAAACGGAGCTGGGGCGGGTACGGCAATTGCGCTGGGGGCCCCGAACCATTGACCTGGATTTGATCTGGTATGAAGGAGAAGAGCGCCAAACCGACTTTTTGCAGTTGCCCCATCCACGGGCAGCGGAAAGGGCTTTTGTAGTTTTGCCCATTGCCGATTTCTGGCCGGACTTTAGACTGGGAACCTGTACTGTGACGGAACTGGGAAAAGCACTGGTAAAAAGTCAAAAAATTAAAAAAATTACCAACTACCCCTGGTAATTTGCCAGAGATAATGTTACAATAAAATTCAGGACAGTATCTGCTCCGGCAGAGCTGTACCTTTAGTCTGGAAATGCATACAATCAACCGCTTGGAGCCGCTTCGGACCGAGACGGAAGGAGAAAGGCACTTCTGGCTTTTACGCCCTTTCGGCATCTGTCCGAGAGGGTGTTTTTGTCTTTTGGAGGTGGCAGAAATGTTTCTGACCATGGGGATTATTGGAACCGGTAAAGTGGGAACAGCTCTGGCTGTCTTGTTAAAAGAACGGAGCATTCCGGTGGGGGCTGTATGGAATCGCCGGCCCCAAAAGGCCCGGGAGGTAGCCGCTCTTAGCAACTCAATGCCGGTAATGGAAATGGAAGAGGTAGTCGATTATTCAGACTGGATTTGGTTGACAGTCATTGACCGGGCTTTGCCGGAAGTGGTAGAACGACTGGCCCGACACTCTTGCCGGGGGAAGATTTTTGCCCATACCAGTGGTGCGTTAAGCAGCGAGGTTCTAATGCCTTTGCGGGAAGCGGGGGCCAGGGTATTATCCTTCCATCCTTTGCAGACTATTGCAGACTGGCAACAGGCGCAGCAGAACCTGCCCGGGTCACTGGTGGCCCTGGAAGGGGATGAGGAGGCGGTTGAACAGGGGATGGAACTGGCACGGCAACTGGGACTTAACCCCTTTACCATCGTTAAAGAAGCCAAAGCCCTTTATCATGGGGCAGCAGTAGTCGCTTCCAATTATCTGGTTACCCTGGCCTACTGGGCAGGGAAATGGATGGAAGCTGCCGGCATCCCGGCGGCAGCGGCCAACCAGGGGTTGGTGGCACTGATGCAAGGGGCTTTGAATAATATCGGTACTTATGGTCCGATAGCGGCATTAACTGGTCCGATTGTTCGCGGTGATGGTCCGACGGTGTATCAACACTTGAAGGCAGCCAGGGAACAGGGTATACCGGAGATGGAACAGGATTTATACCGGCTGCTGGGTTTGTTGACATTAGAAATTGCCCGGGAGCGAGGATTAGCAGGGGAACAATTGATTGAGTTAAACGGGATTCTGAAAGGAGAGGTTGTATATGGCCCGCATAACCACTACTAAGCTGAAAAAAATGAAAGAGAGTGGCGAAAAAATAACCATGTTGACCTGTTATGACTATTCTACAGCCGTATTGCTGGATGAAGCAGGTGTGGATGTTTTGCTGGTAGGCGATTCCCTGGGTATGGTGATGCTGGGATATGACAGCACTTTGCCGGTTACCATGGCAGAAATGCTGCACCATACGAGAGCGGTGGCCCGGGGGGCCAAACAGGCAATGGTGGTAGGCGATATGCCTTTTATGTCTTACCAGGTTTCCTGTGAGGAGGCAGTGCGCAATGCTGGCCGCTTTTTGCAGGAAGCGGGAGCCCAGGCGGTCAAACTGGAAGGGGGTCGGGAGGTGGTGCCCCAGATCCGGGCGATTGTACAGGCCGGAATTCCCGTGATGGGTCACCTGGGGCTGACTCCCCAGCATGTCCATCGTCTGGGCGGTTATAGTGTACAGGGAAAAGAGGATGCGGCCCGGCAACAATTGCTGGAGGATGCTCGTTTGCTGGTGGAGGCCGGGGTGTTTGCCATTGTACTGGAGTGTGTACCGGTTGACGTGGCTCGTATGGTAACTGAGGCTGTGGATGTACCTACTATCGGTATCGGTGCCGGGCCCTATTGTGATGGGCAAGTGCTGGTAACCCAGGATATGCTGGGGCTGTACCGGGATTTAACTCCCAGGTTTGTACGGCGCTATGCCAGTCTACAGCAGCCAGTAAAAGAGGCGGTACAGGCTTATATACAGGAAGTAAAGGCTGGGGCTTTCCCGGGGCCGGCGGAATCTTTCGGCTGGCCGGAAAAGGAGCCACTAAAAGTTTATTAGAGGTGACGAGCATGGAGATTATCACTTCGGTAAGGGAAATGCAGGCACTGGCCCGGAAATGGCGCCAGGGAGGGAAAAGCACTGGCTTTGTCCCTACCATGGGTTATTTGCATGAAGGCCATTTGACCTTGATGCGCAAGGCCAGGACGGAAAATGAGATTACAGTGGCCAGCATTTTTGTCAATCCCCTGCAATTCGGGGTAGGGGAGGATTATGAAGAATACCCCCGGGATCTGGAGCGGGATGCTCCGCTGGCAGAGGCGGCTGGAGTGGATTATCTGTTTGTTCCCACCGTGCGGGAGATGTATCCTCGAGGTTATCAGACTTTTGTTGAGGTGACTGAGGTAACCCGGGGACTGTGTGGAGCTAGCCGGCCGGGGCATTTTCGAGGAGTCACTACTGTGGTTATGAAGCTGTTCAATATTGTTAAACCTGATCGGGCCTATTTTGGCTGGAAAGATGCCCAGCAGGTGCAGGTTATCAGGCGGATGGTGGAGGATTTGAATCTGGATGTAGAGATAATCCCGGTGCCCATTGTCCGGGAAGCTGATGGACTGGCTCTCAGTTCTCGCAATGTTTATCTCGAGCCCGAGGAAAGGAAGGCCGCTCTGGTATTGTCCCGGAGTCTTAAGCGGGCGGAAGAGCTGGTAGCTCAAGGGGAACGGCAACCAGAGGTTATCAAGGAACAGGTAAAGCAGATGATTGAAGCCGAACCGCTGGCGCAGATTGATTATGTGGAACTGGTAGCTTTGCCGGATTTGACCCCGCTGGAACAGTTGCAGGGGCAAGCTTTGCTGGCTCTGGCAGTACGGATTGGTAAAACCCGTTTAATTGATAATACCGTTTTGGAGGTTGAAGGCTAGTGTTCAGAACCATGATGAAATCCAAAATTCACCGGGCGACGGTAACTGAAGCCAACCTGAATTATGTAGGAAGTATTACTATAGATGCAGCTTTAATGGAAGCGGCCGATATTCTGCCCAATGAAAAGGTGCAAGTGGTTAATAATAATAATGGCGCCCGGTTGGAAACCTATGTCATAGAGGGGCCGCGCTATTCCGGGGTTATTTGTTTAAATGGCGCTGCGGCGCGGATGGTTCAGCCTGGTGATAAAATTATCATTATTTCCTATATGCTGGTGGATGACCGGGAGGCCAGAGAATATCAGCCCAAAGTGGTGTTTGTGGATGATCAGAACCGGATTTTGGATACCGCCAATCTGGAACGGCATGGGGAAATTCGTTGAAATGGCGCAATATTCTTGCTATGATGAACATAGGACAAACTATGCTGTTTAAGGAGAGAAAGAAATGGAACAATATGAAGTTAGCCGATGGCAAGAAGAGATACGGCGTTTGAAAAAGGAACGGAATGCTGTTATTCTGGCTCATTACTATCAACGCCCTGAAGTCCAGGATGTGGCTGATTTTATCGGGGATTCCCTGCAATTAAGCCAGCAGGCAGCTGTTACTGATGCGGATGTGATTGTCTTTTGCGGTGTGCATTTTATGGCTGAAAGTGCAGCCATTCTGTCACCGGATAAAATTGTGCTTTTACCGGAGGAAAGGGCCGGCTGTCCCATGGCGGATATGGTTACTGCAGAAGCCTTACGGCAGAAGAAACAGGAGCATCCGGAGGCAGTAGTTGTTTGTTATGTCAATTCGGCTGCTGATGTCAAGGCGGAAAGCGATATCTGTTGCACTTCTTCCAATGCTGTCAAGGTAGTCAACAGCTTGCCGCCGGAGCAACCCATTTTGTTTATTCCCGATAAAAACCTGGGCAACTGGGTGGCCCGTCAAACTGGACGGAATAATATTATCCTCTGGGAAGGCTGGTGTAATACCCATGACCGGCTGACCAGAGAGGATATTCTGGCTGCTAAAGAGGCCCATCCCGAGGCCCTGGTACTGGTTCATCCGGAATGCCGTCCTGATGTGGTTGACCTGGCTGATGGTGTGTTCAGCACCGCCGGGATTATCAATTATGCCCGTAATAGTGAGGCCCGGGAGTTTATTATCGGGACGGAAAGCGGGATTTTGCACCAGTTACAAAAAACCTGCCCGGACAAACAGTTTTATCTGGCATCCAATAAATTAATCTGTCCCAACATGAAATCGACGACTCTCCCCAAAGTCAAATATGCTTTGGAGGAAATGGAGCCGCGCATTACCGTGCTACCGGAAATCCGGGACAGGGCGTTAAATGCTCTGGAAAGAATGCTGGCCATCCGGTAGTTTAGGAGGAAAGAGGGTTGAGGGTTGATTATCTGGTAGATTTCCGTTTGGATGCTCTCCCGGTAGAAACTGCCGATTATATTGTAGTGGGCAGCGGTATTGCCGGGCTCTATACGGCGATTAAGGCAGCTGAACATGGCAAAGTCATCCTGTTGACCAAAAAAGGTTTAGGGGATACCAATACCGATCATGCCCAGGGAGGTATTGCCGCTGTTTTTGACCAGGAAGAGGATTCGCCGGAATTGCATAAAGCTGATACGCTGGCAGCAGGAGCAGGCCTGTGTGACCTGGAGGCAGTAGAAGTACTGGTGACTGAGGGGCCGGAACGGGTAAAAGAATTGATTGCTATGGGGGCGGATTTTGACCGCACTGAAGGAGGCCATATCTCTTTGACCCGGGAGGGGGCCCATAGTCGGCGTCGTATCCTTCATGCCCGGGGAGATGCCACCGGGGAAGAGATTCAGCGTACTCTAACCCGGCAGGTGAAAAGGGAGCAGAAGATTGATCGCAGGGAAAATCATTTTGTGGTGGACCTGCTGGTCTGGGATGAACGCTGCAGAGGGGTTCTGGCCTATGATGAAGAGGATCAGCTCCGCTGTTTTCTGGGGAAATTTGTTGTCCTGGCCACTGGAGGCGGCGGCCGGCTCTATCGTAACACCACCAATCCCGAAGTAGCTACCGGAGATGGGTTTGCTATTGCCTATCGGGCCGGAGCAGCGGTGATGGATATGGAGTTTGTCCAGTTTCATCCTACGGCGCTGATGGTACCGGGGGCTGCTTTTTTCCTGATTTCCGAAGCGGTCAGGGGAGAAGGGGCATATTTGCGTAACCATAAAGGGGAACGATTCATGATCCATTACCATCCCCTGGCAGAACTGGCTCCCCGGGATGTAGTAGCCAGAGCAATTGTTCAGGAGTTGCTGAAATCAGGGGAAGATCATGTTTATCTGGACCTGCGCCATTTAACTCCGGATCGGGTCAGGCAGCGTTTCCCAAAAATTACTGCTACCTGCCGGCGATTTGGCCTTGACCTGGCGACGGACCTGATTCCAGTGGCACCAGCGGCTCATTATTTTATGGGCGGCATTAAAACCGATATCAATGGTGCTACCACGCTGCCGGGGCTATATGCCTGTGGGGAGACTGCCTGTGTTGGTGTTCATGGTGCCAATCGGCTGGCCAGCAATTCCCTGCTTGATGGCCTGGTTTTTGGAGGCAGAATAGTGGAGGCGACCAGGGGGCAGTTGGAGACAGTGGTATTGCCCCGGGATCTGCCTGAACTGGAATTGAGGAGATCGGAGCAGGTGCTATCCAGGCCGCTACCAGAAATGGTAGAGGAACTGCAGGAAATCATGTGGCAGCATGTTGGGCTGGTGCGGACGGCGGCAGGCTTGAAAGCGGCTCTGGCCCGGATTGAGGCAGGTAAAAAGGATTTAAGCGGACCTTTACAAGGGCGGGATGCCTGTCAAACTGCCAATATGTACTGGACGGCCGGGCTGGTGGCACAAGCGGCTCTGATACGTACTGAAAGCCGGGGTGGTCACTATCGCAGTGATTACCCATTTACCGATGATGCTCACTGGCTCAAGCGGGTGGTATTAAAATATGATGGAGGCCAGGAATGATGTTACAGCGTTTCTTGGTAGAGGATATTATTAAACGGGCCCTGCAAGAGGATTTGGCCTGGGGGGATGTAACTACCGAAGCTACTGTTGACCCGGATTTGTTAGGTACTGCCTATATTTATGCCAAGCAGGAAGGGGTAGTTGCGGGCTTACAGGTAGCAGCCTGGACCTTTCAGATGCTGGAGCCCCGGGTGCTAGTGGATTTCCTGTGCCGTGACGGGGAACTGGTGACTTACGGGCAACGGTTATTAAAAATAGAGGGACCTGTGCGGGCCATTCTTTCTGCTGAACGGGTAGCATTGAATTTATTGCAAAGGATGTCGGGTATAGCTACCCAGACCCGGCGACTGGTTGAAGCTCTGGCCGGATATAAAATTAAACTGGTGGATACCCGTAAAACGACTCCGGGCTTGCGAATTCTGGAAAAATACGCGGTCAGGGTAGGGGGTGGAGCCAACCACCGTTTTGGCCTGGCAGATTGTGTATTGATTAAGGATAACCATATTAAAGCCGCCGGAGGCATTAAGGCGGCAGTGAATAAAGCCAGGCAAAGAGTAGGTCATACCATGAAAATCGAGGTAGAGGTGGAAAATCTAACCCAGGTGCAGGAGGCTTTGCAGGCTGGAGCAGATATAATCATGCTGGATAATATGAATATAAACACAATCACAGAGGCGGTGGCTCTGGCTAAAGGCAAAGCGATTCTGGAAGTTTCCGGGGGTATGGATCTGGAAAAAGCGCGACAGGCCGCCGAATTGGGGGTAGACCTGGTAAGTGTAGGCAGTCTTACCCATTCAGTGAAGGCGATGGATATCAGTCTGGATCTATTTACCAGCAAGATTTCCACCTTTACGGCCGGAGAGGAAGATTAACTGGCCATGAAAGAAAAAATCCTGGAAATGTTACTGGCTAGTCCGGGAAAGCCTATCTCAGGGGAGGAAATATCCCGTTTGCTTGGGATTTCCCGTACAGCTATCTGGAAACATATTCAAGCCCTGCGGGCAGAGGGGTATGAAATTGAATCCCGAACCCGACAGGGCTATCGGCTTTTGCAACAGCCCGACCTTTTAACGGGGCAGAGTATCTGGCCTTATCTGATCGCGGATTTACGGGAACGCATTAAAATCTTTCATTTTCACCAGCTGGATTCTACTAACATTTATGCCCGTAAACTGGCTACGGCCGGGGCACCGGAAGGCACTGTAGTTATAGCTGAAAGCCAGTGGGCGGGCAAGGGGCGCAAAGGCCGCAGCTGGCAGTCAGCCTCAGGCAAGGGGATGTGGTTAACTCTCGTTTTACGGCCGCCTATCCTGCCTCGGCAAACTACATTATTACCTTTACTGACAGCGGTGGCAGTGGTGGAAGCGGTGGAAAAAACGGTGCCTGGAGCGGCATGCGGAATTAAATGGCCCAATGATGTGTTGGCGCAAAATCGGAAGCTGGCTGGTATATTAACAGAAATGAGCGCAGAACTTGATATGGTCAATTTCGTCCTGGTGGGTGTAGGGGTTAATCTTAACCAGGATGAGGAAGATTTTGCGCCTGATTTGCTTGGTACAGCTATTTCTCTGAAACAGCTGGCAGGCGATAAAGTCAATCGCGGCCAGTTTACTGCTGCTTTTATTAATGCCTTCTGGAAGCTATATGAGCGCTATTTACAGGAGGGGGCCCAGGCAGTACTGGGGCCCTGGCGTCAAAAGGCGCTGGTGCTGGGAAAAGAGGTTATCATTCATGAATATACCGGTGACTGGGCGGGTATGGCCCTGGATATTGATGAGGAAGGGGCTTTGCTGGTTCGTGATGAGCAGCAACAAATACGCCGGGTTTTAGCTGGAGATGTTACTTTACGGCTCGGGGAGGGGCAAAAAAATGATACTGGTTTTTGATGTGGGAAATACCAATATTGTTCTGGGGGTCTATGAAGAGGGAGAGCTGATTAGACATTGGCGGGTAACTACTGACCGGCACCGGACAGCAGATGAGTATGGAATGCTGATTTTTAATCTTTTTGCTCATAGCAACCTGAAACCACAGGATATAAAAGCCATTGTCATTTCCTCGGTTGTACCACCGGTAATGCCGGCACTAGAACGCATGTCCCGCCGCTATTTCAAAATTAATCCTCTCGTAGTGGGGCCGGGGGTAAAAACTGGAATGCCCATCAAATACGATAATCCGCGGGAAGTGGGGGCAGACCGCATTGTCAATGCTATTGCCGGTTATGACCTGTATGGCGGGCCCTTGATTATCGTTGATTTTGGTACAGCTACCACTTTTTGTGCCATTTCCCGCCAGGGTGAGTATCTTGGTGGAGCGATTGCGCCGGGAATTGGCATTTCGGCAGAAGCTCTGTTTTCCAGAGCGGCCAAGTTGCCACGGATTGAGTTAGCCAAGCCTAAAACAGTGATTTGTAAAAATACCGTGAGCAGTATGCAATCCGGGGTTATCTATGGTTTTGTCGGTCAGGTCGATGAAATAGTGCGCAGAATGAAGAAAGAACTAGGGGGAGAGGCTTTTGTAGTGGCAACCGGCGGTCTGGCGGGTATGATTGCCTCTGAAAGCAGCACTATCGACAAAGTGGATCCCTATTTGACTCTTACTGGTCTGTACTATATTTATCAACGCAACAAGGATCACTGGCAGTTTGAAATGGAGGAATAGTCAATGAAAATTGGTGGAGTCAGGCTGGCCAATCGGGTTTTTGCTGCGCCGATGGCTGGTGTGACGGACCGCTCTTTTCGCCAGCTGGCCCGTGAAATGGGCTGTGGTCTGGTTTATACGGAAATGATTTCTGATCTGGCTTTGCTGTATAGCAATAAAAAGACACTGGAAATGGTGGACATAGGTGATGAGCCCAAACCTATAGCGGTACAGATTTTTGGCTCCCGACCGGAAGAGATGGCCCGCGCAGCAGAGCTGGTAGAAGAGGCAGGAGCGACTATTATTGATATCAATATGGGGTGTCCGGCGCCAAAGATTGTCAGAAACAATGAAGGGGCCGCCCTCATGCGTGATCCTGAACTGGCGGGGCGGATTGTGGAGGCGGTTTGTTCGGCGGTAAAAGTGCCGGTTACTGTGAAGATGCGCAAAGGCTGGGACGAGAATTCAGTAAATGTCCTGGAGGTGGCCAAAATTGTGGAGGCTGCCGGTGCTAAAGCGGTAACCATCCATGGGCGTACCCGCAGCCAAATGTATAGTGGCCAGGCGGATTGGCGCATTATCGCAGCAGTTAAAACTGAATTGAAAATACCGGTAATAGGCAATGGCGATATCTGGACTCCCCAGGATGCGGCGCGTATGCTGGCTGAAACTGGTTGCGATGCTGTGATGATTGGCCGGGGCGCCCTGGGCAATCCCTGGATTTTTCGCCGTACAGTTCACTACCTGGCAACCGGTGAACTGTTGCCGGAGCCGACGGCTGCTGAAAAGGTACAAATGGCCAAAAGGCATCTGGATCTGTTACTGGCGGAAAAGGGAGAATATATTGCGGTTAGGGAAATGCGTAAACATGCAGCCTGGTATGTTAAAGGATTACGGGAAGCCACCCGTTTGCGAGAAGAAATCAATAAGGCAACTTCGGCCCAGGAAGTTAAAGATTGTTTAGACCAGTATCTTGCTCACCTGTCTAGGTGAGTATTTTTTTTCGCCAGGTAAGGAATAATTATGGGTAATCGGAATTTATTAGTGATAGGAGGTTAAGGACATGTTAAAAGTAGTGAGCATAAGCCTGGGTTCTTCCAGTCGCAATCATACTGTGGAGACGGAAATTGCCGGTAAAAAAATAATGTTAAGCCGTCTGGGTACAGATGGGGATTGGCTAAAAGCACGGCAATTGTTTTGTGAATTGGATGGCAAAGTGGATGCCTTTGGTCTGGGGGGAATGGATTTGTATGTTTATATTGCCGGTAAAAGATACACTTTCCGGCAGGCAGTCAGGTTGATCGAAGGGGTACATACGCCGGTTCTGGATGGAAGCGGGCTGAAAAACACCCTGGAGAAACATGTTATTAATCTATTACAGGAGGAAGGGATAGTTAAGTTCGTTGATAAAAAAATTTTGCTGGTTTCCGGGGCGGATCGTTTTGGTATGGCAGAAGCTTTGATACAGACTGGAGCCCAGGTGGTTTTCGGGGATTTATTATTTGGCCTGGGATTGCCTTTTCCTATGTATAATTACCAGACTTTCTGCCGCGTGGCCCAGATGGTTTTGCCGCTGATTACCCAAATGCCTTTTTCTTTGCTCTATCCAACTGGAGAAAAGCAGACTGTCAATACTCCTAAGTTTACCCGCTTCTTCGCAGAGGCGGATATCATAGCTGGAGATTTTCTGTTTATCAAACGCTATATGCCCGGAGAACTGGAGGGGAAAATTATTATAACCAATACGGTAACCGCTGCTGATATCAAGGAATTAGCGGATAGGGGAGTACATAAAGTTATTACTACCACACCTGAATTTCAAGGCCGTTCTTTTGGGACCAATGTGCTGGAAGCTATGCTGGTAGCCCTAAGCGGAGCGAAAACAGCTTTAACCGCTGAAGAGTATCTGGAAATAATCCAGCGTTTTGAAATCAGGCCGAGGGTGGTGGATCTAAGGGTAGCTTAAAAGTAAATGGAGGGATGGGGATTGTCGGGTTTTGCTTTTATACTTCACCCTCTGAAGGTGGGGGATTATTACCGCAAATTCCCCTGGGCACGTTTTTTACCGGAAAAATGGGCCGAGCGGGGTTTGGCTCATTTGCCCCCGCTGGTCCTGGGCAAAATCGAAGGTCTGCCAGTGGAGGGCTGGCTGATCAGTTGTCCCTTAACCACGACCATGCTTGTAAATCAGCCCTATCCCAAGGTGCACCGGGTCTTACTCAAGTCAGGTCAGCTGGCGACAAAACTTGGGGCCAAAATAGTAGGCCTGGGAGCTTTTACTGCTGTGGTGGGCAATGGCGGGAGGGAGCTGGCCGAGGAATTGCCCATCGCTGTTACCACTGGCAACAGTTATACGGTGGCGACAGCTGTCGAGGGGCTGGAGACAGCAGCTAAATTGGTAGGGTATGATATCAGTAAGGAGGAAGTAGCTGTAATAGGCGCTACTGGCTCTATAGGGCGAGTATGTGCCTTTTTGTTAGCCAGAAAATTCCCCTACTTAAACCTGGTGGGAAGAGACCAGCGAAAACTGGAACGGGTGGCCCGGGATCTTTTGCGAGAAACGGGAGTAGCTGCGGCTATTACTACTGATGTGGCTAAAGCTTTAAGGCGATCGGCCCTGGTAATATCTGCGACCAGCAGCCGGGATGTTGTTATCCATCCTGCTCACCTAAGGCCAGGAGCGATTGTCTGTGATGTGGCCCGCCCCCGGGATGTGGCACGGGAGGTAAATGAGGCAAGGCCGGATGTACTGGTAATTGATGGCGGCCTGGTAGAGGGCCCCGCCGGTCTCGTTTCTACCTTTAACTTCGGTTTACCGGCAGGAACCTTTTATGCCTGCATGGCGGAGACGATGATTCTGGCACTGGAAGGACATTATCAAAATTATTCCCTTGGTAAAGAATTAACTATTGAACAGGTTGAGAAAATAGCGATGCTGGCTCAAAAACATGGATTCAGGCTAAGCAGGTTACGCAGTTTTGATCAACCGCTGGCCGAGGAGAAAATTAACAGAATAAAAACAATTGTGGCTGCCTATAATAATGGTCGCCTGCAGCCGTTGAATCCTGCGGAATTTCTTGACAATGCAGGTAGCTAATTTTATAATTAAAAATTAAGGTGTGTTGGTTCCTGGTTTAACCTGCACAAAAAAGGAGAGAGATATATGGAAAAAGAAGTTATTTTAACCCCAGAGGGATATCGGAAATTGGAAGAGGAACTGGAGGAACTGAAAACAGTCAAGCGTCGTGAAGTAGCTGAAAGGATTAAGCAGGCTATAGAATTTGGCGATATAAGTGAAAACTCCGAGTATGAAGATGCCAAAAATGCTCAGGCATTCATCGAAGGGCGGATCTTGACTCTAGAAAAGATGCTGCGCAATGCTCGCGTAATCAATGAAGGGGATATCCACACCGATGAAGTAAGCCTGGGTAGCAGGGTATTGCTTAAAGACCTGGAATTTGGCGATGAGGTAGAATATTCGATCGTAGGCACGGCGGAAGCAGACCCTGCTCAAAATAAGATTTCCAATGTTTCGCCGGTAGGTAAAGCGATTCTGGGAAGACGCAAAGGAGAAATTGTAGAAGTAGACGTCCCGGCAGGTAAGCTGAGATATCAAATTCTCGATATTCACTAGGCAGACAACCGGCTGTGTAGCCGGTATTTCCTTTTTCATTAGGAGGGACAAGCATGGAAACACAGGAACGGGAATTAAATGAGCTGCTACTGGTAAGAAGAGAAAAACTACAGGAATTGCGTAATAAAGGGATTGAGCCATTTGGTGGCAAATTTGAGCGTACCCACTTAAGCCAGGAAATTATCGATAACTTTGGTGAGTTAGAGGGACAAAAGGTTATCATTGCAGGGCGAATCATGGCCAAAAGAGGCCATGGCAAGGCATCATTTGCTCATCTTCAGGATGGGGCAGGTTTGATTCAAATTTACGTCAGAGTTAATGATGTTGGAGAAGAAAACTATGAACTCTTTGTTAAAGCTGATATAGGCGATATTATCGGAGTGGAAGGAACAGTATTCAAAACCCAGAGGGGTGAAATCACTGTTTCTGCTACAAAAGTGACTATGCTGGCCAAATCCCTGCGGCCTCTTCCGGAAAAGTGGCATGGTCTAAAGGATGTTGAATTGCGTTATCGCCAACGCTATGTAGATTTGATTGTGAACCCGGAAGTTAAGCAAACTTTTATTTTACGCAGCAGAATTATCCGGGCCATCCGCAACTTCCTGGACCAAAAGGGCTTCCTGGAAGTGGAAACACCCATGATGCAGCCCATTGCAGGGGGAGCAGCTGCCCGCCCCTTCATTACCCATCATAATGCCCTTGACATGACGTTATATTTGCGGATAGCACCAGAACTGTATTTAAAAAGGTTACTGGTTGGCGGCTTTGAGAAAGTATATGAAATAAACCGTAACTTTAGAAACGAAGGCATTTCTACAAAACATAATCCGGAGTTCACTATGCTTGAGTTATACCAGGCCTATGCTGATTACAATGATATGATGAGGTTGACGGAGGAGCTGATTTCTACTGTCGCTCAAGAGGTTCTTGGTACGACTCGAATTGTTTATCAAGGGACTGAAATAGACCTAGCGCCCCCCTGGCGAAGAGTCCCTATGCTGGAGGCAATTAAAGAGCACACTGGTATTGACTTTACAAGAATTAATACCGATGAAGAAGCACTGCAAGCTGCTAAATCGGTAGGCGTAGAGCTAGATAAACAGGCTACGCGCGGAGATGTTATTAATGAGGTATTTGAAGCAAAAGTTGAACCTCATTTAATTCAACCTACATTTATTATCGGGCATCCGGTTGAAATTTCCCCTCTGGCTAAGCGTAATGCGGAAGATCCGCGCTACACTGACCGGTTTGAGTTATTTATTTTCGCCCGCGAAATGGCCAATGCTTTTTCTGAATTAAATGACCCTATTGATCAAAAAGAGCGCTTTTTGAAACAAGTTGAAAAGCGTAGCGCCGGCGACGATGAGGCTCATATGATGGATGAGGATTACATAAATGCACTGGAATATGGAATGCCGCCTGCTGGTGGACTGGGTATCGGTATCGACCGGCTGGTGATGCTATTAACCGACTCGCCATCAATACGGGATGTTATCTTATTTCCTCATATGCGTCCAAGGGATTAAAGAGCAGCGAAAGCTGCTCGTTTTTTATGAAAGAAAGAGTATGGATGAAGAGTTTTAAAAAAACAGCAGATTATGAAAACTGCACAGTATTGCGACCAAGGTCAGATGATGATATATTATGTCTTGTCGCGGCGCTGAGGAAGCGCGATTGACAGACAGGAAGAGTAATGTTAGAATAATTTTCGCAAACCGCAGCAAAAAGTGTTGACAAAGACATAAAGCTGTGGTATGATAACAGACGTCGCTGATACGAGGTTCGAAGTTCGAGGTACGAAGTTCGAACAGGAAAGCAACAATACTGAGGTTGATTAGAGGCGAGCAGATGACGCAGTAATGCGAAGCCTATAATCAACCGAGCTAAATGAGGTTTTTTAGAAGCGAGTATGACAAGGCGCCAGCAAGGAGAGGCCGCAGGCGTACTGGAGGTACGTCGAGGACCTCGACGCAGACGGGAACGCAGTCAGACGAAGCTTATAAAAAACCGAACAGATCCTTGAAAACTGAACAGGATGTTCTACACCGTAAAACGGACTCGTCAGTTTCACGAGTAACT